>JACCVE010000324.1 GCA_013698285.1 Chloroflexia bacterium
TCACCCCATCGCCCCTAATCCTACGGGAACCGGTGGCGATCGGCCGGGGAACCATGGTCCACCGGCTGGCGACGCGGCGGCGCGGCCCGATTCGGGCCCTGCTGGGTGCCATCGCCGAGGCGTCGCCGCGCGGGCCCCGCGGCCCACGGGGCCGGTCGGGACGGATGGCGACGCGCCACCTGGTGCCCGCCGTCCTGGCAATGGTCGTCTTCCTGGCGGGTGTCAGCCAGGCCTTCGCCCAGCCCAGGACGGGCCTGGCGACGGTGAACGCGACGGGAGCCAGCGCGGCACGTGGCGGTCTCCGTCCCACTGCCGTGCTACGGGGTTCGGTCGACCCGCTGTCCGCCCGGGCCGCCGGTGGTCGCCTCCTCCTCCCGGCCGGTGCCCTGACCTACGACGTGGTGCCCGGCGACACGCTAGCCGGGATCGCCTCCGCCCACGAGGTCGGGCTCGACGCCCTGGCCGTCGCCAACGGGATCGCCGACATCGACCGGATCAACGCTGGCCAGCGCCTGGTGATCCCGACCGGCGACGGTGGCGGCGGGGGAACCGCCCCGGCCCTACCGGCAGCATCCCCCCCGGCAACATCCGTCCCGGCGGCACCGGCGAACGAAGCCTGGGTCTCCACCGTCGGCACCTATGTCCAGCAGCGCAACCTGAGCTGTGAATACGCGGCGGCGTTCATCGCCACATCGGCGTTTGGGGCCGGGGTGGCGGAATGGGTCTTCTGGGATCAGGTCCCGGCCGCGACCAACCCGCATTACGGCTACCGGGGCAACATCGACGGCTGGTGGGGCAATACCGACGACTACGGCGTCTATCCCGAGGCGCTGGAGCCCGTCCTGCGGGCCAACGGGTTCGCCACCGAGACGTTCTACGGCCTCGGCCAGGCGGCACCGCTGCGGGAGCGGCTCGACCGTGGCCAGCCGGTGCTGGTCTGGCTCGGGCTATGGGGCGACACCGCCCAGACACTCTGGGACGATGGCCGCTACACCGTCGCGGCCGGAGCCCACGTCGTCACGGTCTACGGCTACGACGCCTGGGGCGTCTACGCGTCCGACCCGGCAACGGGCACCTACCGCGCCTGGGCCTGGGCCGACTTCCTCTGGATGTGGCACGTCCTGGACGGAATGGCCCTGGCGATCTCCCCGGCGTGACGTCGCGCGGCGGCGACCGGTTCGTCAGGGACCGCCGCGCCCGCCCCGCCAGACCCGTCGGGCGTCCATGACCCACGCCGCCGCGAGACGGTTCGCGGGGGAGAACCCGAACGGCGAACGATGTCCCGTATCGCCATCGGACTCGCGATCCGTTCCTGACGCCGGGTACCGTTTTCGACGGCCCGCGGGTCGCCGCCGGGGGCCGCTCGACCGGACCAACGATGCCGGGTCAGGCCGGCGCATCGGCCGCCCGAACCTCCAGGGCGCCCAGGCGCGGCAGGCCGGGCCGGTCGGGACGATCGGAGGGCGGCAACTCGACCTCGACCACCGACAGGCGGCGCTGGCGCGTCAGGTCGTGACAGGAGGCGGACACCGTGCCGAGGCCGGTGACGTCCCGGGCGATCGCGGCCAACAGTTCGAGCCGGTAGGTCCCATACCGCGCCTGCAATTCGTCGAGGCTCCGGATATGGGTCGCGACATCGAGGACCATCCCGGTCCGCTCGTCCCGTCCCGGCCGCGCCGCGGCCGCCATCGCCGCCGCGTCGGCGTCGTCGCGCGGCCAGCGGCAGGGGTGGTCCTCGTCCCGGAAGGGCATCTCTTCCTCCAAGAGGAAGGTCATCTCGAGCGCCGCGCCGGGGCCCAGGGCCCGTGACCGGGGGGGCGGCTCCTGCCGGAAACTGAGCGGGCTGCCGGAGAGGGTCACCATCAGGTCCAGGGCCGGGCCGGTGCCGACGTTGGACACCAAGATGCTGAATCGGGTCGCCGTCGGGTCCGGCCCCAGGTCCACGGCGATCACCGGGATCGGCCCCGGCACCTCGCGGGATGCCAGTGCCCGGGCCACGGCCAGCGTCGCCTCGGCGGCGGCCCGTGCCGCCCCCGCCGCGCCGGCACCATCGTCCTCCCCCGATGCCCCCAGCGTGGCGTCCTCGTCGCCGGCTCCGGACCGAGCGCCGCCCCCCCAGGCCAAGGTCGCCACGACCATCGCGAGACCCGCCGCCAAGGTCGCG
>JACCVE010000331.1 GCA_013698285.1 Chloroflexia bacterium
GTGCTGGGGCCGGGGGAGTGGGCCGGGACCCTCTCGGCCGCGGCGGCCACCGAGCTTAACCTGCCCGCGGGCATTCCGGTCGGCGCGGGGACGGGCGACAACATGGCCGCCGCGCTGGGGATCGGGGCCGCCCCGGGCGAGCTGGTGATTAGCCTCGGCACCAGCGGCACGGCGTTCATGGCGAGCGAGAAGCCGACGGCCGACCCGACCGGCGAGGTCTGCGGCTTCGCCGATGCCACCGGCCGATTTCTGCCCCTGGCCTGCATGATCAACTGCACCCGGGCCTTCGACCTGGTCGCGGGTTTGCTCGGCATCGACAGGGAGGACGCCCTGGCCCGGGCTGGGGCCATCGAGCCCGGGGCGGGCGGCCTGCTCCTGCTGCCCTATTTTGGGGGAGAGCGGACCCCCAACCTGCCGATGGCGACCGGCAGTCTGTCGGGTCTGTCGGAGGGAACGCTGCGGCCCGACCTCCTCCTGCGGGCGGCCTTGGATGGCGTCGCCGCCGGCATCGCCTACTGCCTGGGGGCCCTGGCCCGGGTCGGGGTCGTGGCGGGCGAGGCGACCCTGGTTGGGGGCGGCTCGGTCAGCCCGGTCTGGCGCCAGGCCATCGCCGACGCGACCGGACTCCGGATAACCGTCCGGGGCGGCGCCGAACACGCCGCCCGCGGTGCGGCGGCCCAGGCCGCCGCCCTGGTCCTGCGGGAACCGGTGTCCGAAGTCGCCGCCCGCTGGCGCCCGGAGGTCGTGGTTGACGTCGCCCCCCGTCCCGGCATGGGAGCGGCCTTCCGCCTCGACGAGCGGCGGGCGCTGATCGAGCACGCCCGTGGGGCGCAATAGGACCAGAGGCCATGCCGGCGGCAGCGGGCCATCAGCCACCGGACAGGGGGCCTCGAACGGCCCCGGGTGAGGTGGTCGAATGGGCCATCGGGCCGCTCGATGGAGGACTTCGGTCTACGCAAACGCGTCCTGCCACCGACGCGGTGCCCGCGCGATGTCCAGCGCCCAGGAAACGTCTTCCGCCATCTCCGCGGCCAGTCGTCGCCCTTTGGCTTCGGTGTCCGTCGCGGCTACCATGCCGATGAAGCACAAGGGCGCCCGCGCCAGCGCCAACGGCAGCGCCCGGCGCTCGACAGCGGTCAAGCCCTCGTCCAAGCCACTATCGTAGGCGTCCACGAGCCCCCGCAACCGATGGACTCGCTCATCGGACACCTGATCGTCCGTGAATGTCGAGTTGGTGTAGTACAGCGTCAGCGCCAGGTCATCGATCCGTGGCCGCTCCCCCATGAAGTCGAGATCGGTCACGAGTACGGGCTGGCCGGCCCGGAAGAACACGTTGTTGTCCCAGAAATCACCATGGACGAGTTGGCGTGGCAGCGACCCGACGTGCCGTTCGGCGGCATCGACCAACCGTGCGAGGTCCTCCGCCGCCGCCACCAGTCGCGATTCTGTCGGCGACGGACCCCAATCACGGATCCGGCGCGTGCCAGCCAGCGTCCACGACAGGGCAGCGGGGGCGGCGATGGTGTTGGCCGCCGGTGCCCGCTTGCCGTCGGCACTCGACCGCAATGGCCGCAGTAGGCTGTGGACACGGCCGAGGAGTGGGAGACCGAGCGCCAGGCGCTCCCACGAATCCATCGTGGCGTCGTGTTCGACGTACCGCTCGATCTCGACCAGGCGACCGTCGACGCTGGTCCAGCTCATGCCCCCGAGCGTGCGGATCGGTCGAGGCGACGACACACCGCCTTCGTCGAGGGTCTCGCGGGCACGCTGGATGTCGGCCAAGCGCGCCGTGGTCACCCAGGGCCGATACACGCGGACCACGTAGCGCTCGGCCGCGACGGTGACGAGCAGGTTGAGGTTGGAGGAACCGCCCAGGTCCTTCACGTCCGGCTGACTCGCGATGCCGATGCCATACCGCTCGCGGAGCACGTCGAGCAATCTCGGATTGGCTCTGGCCCGGAGGGCAGGACCTCGGGGAACATTCACGCCTGGTGCCTCCACTCGCGGTTCGACAATGCGCCCAGACGAGGGCACGTCGAATCCCGCATCGTGCCTCAGCACCGCTGCGACGTTCAGATACCGACGTGGAGCCGGTCACCCGGTCGTCTGTCCGCCCGTCCCGTCCCGGTGGACACGGCCCAGGGTAGCGAAGTCGTCCTGGTGCTTGCCATAGGTCGCCCGGTAGATCGGGAACAGGTCGGCGTAGCGCCGGTGGCGCGCCTCGTCGGGAAACACGGTGGTGCCCAGGACGGGCCAATCGCGGGCGAGGTCGGCGAGCCGCCGTTCGCCCGTCCCGGCCGCCGCGAGGAGGGCCGCGCCGACCGCCGATTGGTCGACGGTGGCGAGGGGGGTGACGGGGCGGCCGTGGACGTCGGCGATCATCTGGAGCCAGAGCGGGCTGCGGGAGCCACCCCCGGCGACCACGATCCGCTCCGGCGCGGCGCCGGTCTCGGCCAGGGCGAGGGCCGCGTCCCGGGTGGCGAAGATGACCCCCTCCATCACCGCCCGGACCAGGTCTCCCCGCTCGTGGGCGGCCGTCAGGCCCAGCAGGGTGCCCCTGGCGTCCGGGTCCATGTGGGGCGTCCGTTCCCCCAGCAAGTAGGGGACGAAGAGGAGCCCGTTCGCCCCGGCGGGGACCTCGGCCGCCCAGGCCGTCATCCGGTCCAGCGCCTCCGGCCCCTCCAAGGAGAAGACCCGGTCGCGCAGCCAGTGCAAGGCCAGCCCGGCCGCCAGCGAGGCCCCCATCACGTACCACCCCACCGCCTCGTCCGGCCCCGGCGCGGCGCAGAAGGTGTGCAGGCGGCCGGCGGCGTCGATCCCGGGCGACGGGGCGGGGACCAGCACCTGGGACCCGGTGCTAATGGTCAGGAACAGGGTCTCCGGCCCGATCACCCCGGCCCCGAGGGCGGCCGCCGGGGCATCGCCCGCCCCGACGACGACCGGTGTCCCGGCGGGCAACCCGAGGTGGGAAGCAGCATCGGACCGCAACGTGCCCGCGCTCGCCGTCGATGGACCGACCGGCGGCAAGTACGCTCGGTCGATCCCGGCGGCGGCCAGGAGTAGCGACGACCAGTCGCGTTCCCGAACATCGAGCAGCAGGGTGCCCGAGGCGTCGCTGGCGTCGGTCAGCCACTCGCCGGTCATCCGGTGGCGCAGGGCGTCCTTGGGAAGGGCGACGCGGCGCACCTTGGCCCAGAGTTCGGGCTCGTGTCGGCGGCACCAGGCGACCGTGGCAGCCTGGAATCCGGTCGCCAGGGGGCTGCCGGCGAGGGCGATCAGCCGGTCGCGGCCGACCCCGCCGGTGATCTCCGCCACCTGCGCCGTCGATCGCTGGTCCATCCAGATGATCGCCGGCCGGACCGGGCGGTCGTCGGCACCGAGGAGCACGGTGCCGTGCATCTGGCCGGTGACACCGATCCCCGCGACCCGGCGCGGGTCGAGCCCGGTAATTGCCGCCCGGCAGGCGTCCCCGGCGGCCGCCCACCAGGTCTCGGGGTCCTGCTCGGCCCAGCCCGGCCGGGGCCGGTCGACCGGATAGCCCGCCTCGCCCCGGCCGACGACGCTGCCGCCCCCATCGACGACCAGCACTTTGACCGCCGAGGTGCCGAGGTCGATGCCGGCGTACAGGGCGCCATTCCGAGCACACGCAGGGCCGGACGAGGGGGCGTTCCTCGTTGGTTCGCTCATCGGCCCGGGCCAGTTCCGCCGGACGCCGGTCCGGGAGCGGCATTGGCCGGGCCCGGGGCCGTCGAACGCTGGTCAACGATCTCCGACTCGGCGGGTGCGGGGACGAGGGCTGGATCGCCAACCGGTACGCCAACGCCGGGCGCCCGGGCAACGAGCGACCGCGCGATGCGGCGGCTGGCCCGCTTCACCGGCAGCAGGGCGGCGTAGAGGGGGCGAAAGACCTGGCCGTAGAGGGCATCGTAGGTGGGGACGGCGGCCGGGTCGGGAAGGACCGGGGTGCAGGGGCGGTCGAGGGCGGCGATGGCCGCGCTGGTGTCCGGGTAGACCCCGGCCGCGATGCCGCCCAGCATCGCCGCGCCGAGGGTGGTCGCCTCCTCGATGTGGACCACGGTCAGCCGGCGGTCCAGCACCGAGGCCTTGATCCCCATCAGCAGGTCGTTCCGGGCCACGCCGCCGATGGCCAGCAGGTCGTGGACTCCCGTGATCCCCGCATGGTGCAGCAACCGCTCGAAGGACTCCCGGGATTGGAACGCGAGGCCCTCCAACAGGGCCCGGGTCAGGGCGCCGGGCGTGGTGTCGGAGCTGAGGCCGATGAATGCTCCCCCCGGGTGAGGGTCGTCCACGGGGGGCGCGGCCATCCGCAGGTGGGGCAGGAAGGTGACCCCATTGGACCCAACCGGTTCGGCCGCCGCCGCCCGGGTCATCTCCCCATAGGGCAGGTCGGTGCCGAGGATCGAGCGGAGCCAGTCGATCGCCGCCCCGGTGGTGTATTGGCCACCGAAGGCGTAGTAGCGGTCCGGCACGACGTGGGCACCCTGGGTGTAGCCCTCATGGCCAAAGGTCGAGTCGGTGATCGGGGCCAGGATCGGCAGGAACAGGGCCTCGGCGGTGCCGAGCGAGTTCAGCATGGTGTCCGGTTCGGTCACCCCGGCGGCCAGGGCTCCGCAGACGTGATCGTGGCCACCGGCCGCGACGACTGTCCCAGCAGCCAGGCCGGTCAGCCGGGCGACCTCCGGCAGGATCGGCCCGAGCGCGGTGCCGCTCGTGGCGAGGGGGGCGAACAGGCGGGTGGGCAGGCCCATCTCGGCCAGCAGGGACTCGTCCCAGCGCCGGTCGCGCAGGTTGAAGGCGTGGGTCCGGGAGGCGAGCGAGTGATCGGTGGCCTGGACGCCGCAGAGGCGGTAGGCGACCCAGTCGGCCACCATCAGCCAGCGGACGGTGCGGGCGAAGGCGTCCGGTCGCTCGTCGCGCAGCCAGAGCAGTTTGCAGGCGCTCCAGATCGGTTGCAGCGACAGGCCGCTGACGGCGAACAGGGCGTCCCGCCCGACCGTGGCCCCGAGGCGGTCGGCTTGTGGCGCGGACCGGGTGTCGTACCAGGCGATCACCTCGGCCG
>JACCVE010000345.1 GCA_013698285.1 Chloroflexia bacterium
GCTCAGGCCTGGTCACGAACCACTCCGGCACAGACCGCGCATCGCGGCCCGGACCGCAGCTGTTGACCTGCTCCGACACCGTCGACCTGGTGGCCATGTTCGCCCCCGAACACGGTCTGCGAGGAACTGCGGAGGCGGGGGAGCTGGTCGCCACCGGAATCGACCCGACGACCGGCTTACCGGTCCACAGCCTCTACGGTGAGCGACGCGAGCCCGATCCGGACGACCTCCGGAGTCTCGACGCCCTGCTCTTCGACATCCAGGACATCGGCGTCCGCTACGCGACCTACGCCTCGACGCTGGTCGGGTGCATGCGAGCCTGCGCCCGGGCCGGGCTGCCACTGGTCATCCTCGACCGGCCAAACCCGTTCGGTGGCCTGAGCATCGCCGGGAACCTCCCCGAGCCGGACGCGATGTCCTTCGTCGCCGCGATCCCGACGCCCATCCTGCACGGCATGACGATCGCCGAGATCGCCCGCTGCTGCCGGGACCGGTTCGGGCTGGACCTCGACCTGCGGCAGGTGCTGATGACGGGCTGGGACCGCGCGAGCATCGTCCATGACGTGGACTGGCCATGGGTGCCGCCGTCCCCGAACCTGCAGACGCCGGACGCCTTGGCCCTCTATCCCGGTACCTGCTTGATCGAAGCCACGACGCTCTCCGAGGGGCGCGGAACGGCGATGCCGTTCCAGGTCATCGGGGCCCCGTGGGTCGACCCGGCCACCCTGGTCCGGGAACTCGCCAGATCGGCGGAGGCTCCCGGCGTCGCGTTCACGGAGGCGTGGTTCACACCCGAGTCCGGGAAGCATGCCGGGACCCGCTGTGGCGGGGTCCGAGTTCACGCGAACGGGGCGGCCCCTCGGGACGCGCTGATGCTCGGGCTCCACCTCCTCGCGGTGTCCCGCCGGCTGTGGCCCGGGGAGACCTCGTGGGTCGTTGGTGACGACGGACGCCCGTGGCTCGACGCCTTGTGCGCCGGTGATCAGGTCCGCGTCGCACTGGACGCGATGGTCTCGCCGGGTGAGATCGTGGCCGGATGGGGCGGCGACGAACGCCGGTTCGCGGACGCGCGACTCCCATGGCTCCTCTACGATTGAAGGCGAACGGCGTCGACATCGCCGACCCGACCCGGCGAAGTACGATAGGATTCCCGGACGACGCCGACCCTGCAGAGATGCACGGGTCACTCGACAGGGCCACGCCGCAACCCGGGCGAAGATGACCCCGACGGAGAGCCACGCATGACCGCGGACCACCGCCCCATCGCCTGTCGCGGCATCCGCGGCGCGACGACCTCCCCGACCAACACGTCGGAGGACATCCTCGAGGTCACCACCGAGATGATCCGGGTCCTGACCCGGCTCAACGACCTCGTGCCCGAGGACATCGCCAGCGTGATCTTCACCACCACCCCGGACCTGACCGCCACCTTCCCGGCCCTGGCCGCGCGGGAGGTCGGCTGGACCGAGGTGCCGCTGATCTGTAGCCACGAGATGGCGGTCCCCGGGGCACTGACCCAGGCCGTCCGGGTCCTCCTCCACGTCAACACGAGCCGCACCGCCGCCGAGATCCGCCACGTCTACCTGCACGGCGCCCGCCAACTCCGGCCCGAGTGGGCCATCTCCGACGAGGAATTGGCCCGGGTGATGGGCGATCGCCTGATCGTGACGACCGGGTGAGCCGGGTCGCCATGACCCGGCCCGACGACATCCGACGACCGTAGTGATGAGAGGACGGGACCAGTGATCGTGATCATGAGCCGTGGCGCCTCCCGCGTGGAGATCGACGATATCATCCGCCGCGTCGAGGGCCTGGGCCTCGGCTGTCACGTCAGCGACGGCGAGGAACGGGTCATCATCGGCGTCGTCGGCACACCGATGCCGCCCGAGCTGGACCAGATGCTCGAAGTCCACGCCGGGGTCGAGTCGGTCGTCCGGGTCACCAAGCGCTTCAAGTTGACCGGCTGGGACTTTCACCCCCAGAAGACGACCATCCAGGTCGGGGATGTCCTGATCGGCGGCGACGAGGTGACGGTCATCGCTGGCCCGTGTTCGGTCGAGAGCGAGGAGCAGACGATCGAGACGGCGAAGGCCGTCAAGGCCGCCGGGGCCCATATGCTCCGGGGCGGGGCCTACAAGCCCCGGACCTCGCCCTACGAGTTCCGCGGCCTGGGGGAGCGGGGCCTCCAGATCCTGGCCCAGGCCCGAGCCGAGACCGGGCTCCCCATTATCACCGAGGTGATGACCCCGGCCGACATCGACGCCGTGGCCGCCTACACCGACGTCTTCCAGATCGGGGCCCGCAACTGCCAGAATTACCTGCTCCTGGAGGAGGTCGGCAAGGCCGGCAAGCCGGTGATGCTGAAGCGCGGCCTGAGTCTCCAACTGGAAGAGTGGCTGCTGGCGGCCGAGTACGTGATGGCCCAGGGGAACCCGAACGTCATCCTCTGCG
>JACCVE010000356.1 GCA_013698285.1 Chloroflexia bacterium
CTCCGGTGCCGGCAGACACGGAGACAGCTGTCCCGGCCGATACCGAGACGGCAGTGCCAGCCGACACCGAGACGGCAGTCCCGGCCGATACGGCTACCTCCGCGGCGACCGAGGCCCCCACCACCGCTCCGACCGAGACGGCCGTAGCGCCGGGCGGAGCCGAGGCGACTGCCGCCCCGCCAACCGCTGTCCCCGCGACCGCTGTTCCGGCCACCGCGGTACCTGCAACTGCTGTCCCGTCGACGACGGTGCCGCCGCCGCCAGCCACGCAGGTCCCTCCGACCATTGACCCGGCCGCGCCGGTGGCGACCATCGACCTGGCGCCGATCGCGGTGGTGCCGACGTTTGCGCCGAATCTGCCGCCGCCCGCCGCCGCGACGGCCGCCCCGCGAGCCTGCACGGGGAACGCCGGGGTCTACAATGCCCGCGGCCTGCCGGACCGCCTGCCGTCGCGGATCCAGCTCGCCGGCATCGCCTATAACTTCGTCCAGATCGAGGACGTGAGTGCCGCCGGGACGTTGACCCGGATCGGGTGCGTCGGGGCCTTCACGGCCGTGTCCACCGACCAGGGTCCCCAGGCCGAGATCCTCTACCTCCAGTACGAGGGTGCGACCGCGAGCCAGGCGTCCCTGTTCCGGTACGAGGTCGGGGTCACCTTCACCGTCGAGTTCCAGATCAGCGGGAACCCGCAATCGGTGGCCAGCGCCGATGTCCGGTACAACGCCTTCGCCACCTGGCAGCAGGTGACGTATGCCAGCCTGACGGTGATCCTCTTCGCCGAGACGGCCGACAATCTGACCGCCGAGCGCTACTACGCCAAGCGCGTGGATGCCTCGGTGATCGGTGAGTACGCCCGTGAGGACGTGGCCGGTGAGGTGCCGGACGGCGTCTCCGAGGCCGGTGCGACCTACGAACTGAACCCCGACCTCGTCATCCTGGGGGTGCGCTACATCCTCGTCGCGGTCTGGACACCGTCCGGGACGACCACCAACGGGTTCGTGACCCTCTACGCTCCGTCTGGAACCGAGGGTTCCACCCAACTGCTGGGGATCAATGTGCGGCTGATCGGCCTGTTGATCTACCGGGCGTAGGCCGTCGAGCCGCTCGTGAGTGAATTGAAAGGACGAGGGAAGTGTCCCCCGGGCGTGAGCTCGGGGGGCACTCCCGTTTGCGCCGGGGGTGCCGTCGCGTCCCAGACGGCATCCGGGCGAACAGCCGGACAGCCGGTCGTCGCGGTTCACCGTGATCATGCGCCGGCGGAGCCGGGGACACAAGGTCTTCCCCTATGATGGTCGTCAGACATCGAGGCTTGATGCGACTTCCGCGTTATTCCGGCAGAATGGCCTGGTCGGACCGGGCGACGAGGGTGATCAGGGTGATCTCGGGGTGACAGCGGAACCGGAGAGGGGGCCGATAGGTGCCGGCGCCTCGGGAGACGTAGAGGGTCATGGCGCCGACCCGGTACGATCCCATGTCGAAACGGCGTCCGCCCGGGGGCAGGGCGAGGGCCCCTTTCCCCAGCAGGCGAATCTGGCCGCCGTGGGTGTGACCCGAGAGTTGGAGGAATGCCCCCCGGCGTTCGGCCTGTTCCGCCCAGTCCGGTTCGTGCCAGAGGGCCAGCGCCGCTGCACCGGCGGGGACATCGCGGAAGGCCGCGTCCGGGTCGTGGTGACCGGCGAGGGCGTCGTCGATGCCGACGAGCCAGAGTGTCGAGCCATTGAACGGGATGCCCCGCGCCTCGTTCCGCAACAGGGGGATGGCGTGGGCCTCGAAGGCCTCGGCCACCTTATGGCTGCCGAGCTGCTCGTCGTGGTTTCCCAGCACGCCATAGGCGCCGAGGCGGGCCATGCCCTCCAGTTCGTCGAGGACGGGCATCCCGCGCTCGATGTAGCGGACCGTCTCGGACGCGTAGTCACCGCCCAGGAGGACTAGGTCGACCCGTTCATCGCGCAGCGGGGCGATCGCGTCGCGGAAGTTGGCCTGACTGAAGAACGGGCTCATGTGGATGTCGGTGACGAAGGCGATCGTCATTCCCACCAGCGCGTGGTGGCCGGCGGGGACCGGGATGTCGAGGCGTTCTAGCTGGGGCCGGTACGGGGTGACGTGGCGCCCGCGCCAGGCGAGGACGGCTCCGGTCAAACCGGCGAGCGCGAGTCCGCCAATGGCCCCTCGGCGCCATGGCCGGTGGCCCTCGCCGGTCACCGCCGGGCCTCCCAGGGGACGACCAGCCGCTCGATGAGGTCGAGAGCCGCGGTGAGTCCCCAGCCCATAAGGCCCGTGACGACCAGGCCGACGAACATGACCCTGATCCGGAGGACTTGCCACGATTCCCAGATCAGGTCGCCGATCCCGCCGTCGCCGGGGGAGACGAACTCGGTGCCGACGATCACGACCAGGGCGAACCCGAGGGCGAGGCGAAACCCGGTGAAGATGGCCGGCAGCGTGCCCGGCAAGGCGACGGTGGTGAAGACTTGCCACCGGCTGGCCCGGAAGTCCCGCGCCACGTCGCGGTAGGCCGGGTCCAGGGAGAGGACGCCGCCCATCGTGCTCAACACGACCACGAAGACGATCGAGATCGCGACGAGGAAGAGCTTGGACGTCTCTCCCAGCCCGAACGTGATCAGCGCCAGGGGCACCAGGGCGATCTTGGGGACGGCATAGACGGCGGAGGCGATGGGCATCAGGAGGAGACGGACGGGCCAGAACAGACCCATCGCCAGCCCGAGCACCACCCCGGGCACGGCACCGAGGACGAAGCCGGTGAGGACGCGGAACAAGCTAATTCGGGTGTCGGCGACCAACGTCCCGTTGACGATCTGGTCTCGCGCCGTCTCCAGCACGGCGGTCGGGGGCGGCCAGTAGACCGGGTTGATGATGTCGGCCCGCGCGAGCCACTCCCAGGTGGCGAGCAGGACGAGGGGGGCGGCAAGGCTCAGCAGGAACTCCCCGGGACGGCGACGGGCGGTCGTCATCGAGAGAGCTCCCGCGCGTCCGCGGGGTCATGCGGGCGCGGGGCCTGCTCGCGGAGGTGGTGCCAGAGACGCTGGTAGAGGGGACCATAGCGAGGATCGGTGCGGACGGTGATGATGGAGCGGGGACGCTCGAACGGCACGTCGATGGTGGCGACGATCCGGCCCGGGCGGGTGCCCATGACGCTGATCCGATCGCTGAGGACCAAGGCCTCGTCGAGGGAGTGGGTGACGAAGAGGATGGTCTTGGCGGTGTCGTGCCAGATCCGGAGCAATTCCTCCTGGAGCAGCAGACGGGTCTGCTCGTCCAGGGCGCTGAAGGGCTCGTCCATCAACAGGATGTCGGGGTCGACGGCTAGCGAGCGGGCGATCGCAACTCGTTGGCGCATCCCCTCCGACAACTGGCGTGGGTAGAGCGCGGCCGACCCGTCGAGGCCGACCGCGGCGAGCAGTGCCTCGGCCCGGGCCCGGCGCTCCCGGCGCGGGACGCCGCGCAGCTTGAGGCCGTAGGCCACGTTGTCGCGGGCGGTGAGCCAGGGAAACACGGAGCGCCCCTGGGGGACCATGGCACCGTGGGCGGGACGCCCGTGGCTGGTCTGGGCCGATACGGTGCCGGAGGACGGCCGGTCGAGGCCGGCGACGATCCGCAGCAGCGTCGTCTTGCCCGAGCCGGACGGGCCGACGAGGACGCGAAACTCACCCGGCTGGACGGTGAGCGAGATGTCGCTCAACACCTCGACCGGCCCACTCGGGGCATCAAAGCGTTGACTGACCCGATCGACCGAGACGAGCGCCCCCGCATCGCGCGAGCGCCGATCGTCTCCACGGGCGGTATCCGCTTCCGAAGTCGACCGCGATCGTGCCGGGAGATCGGTGATGGGCGAGGTAGCGGTCGATTGGTCCATGGGCACCTGGTCAGTCAGCCGGGAAGGGACCGAGGGCCGCTACGGCCGCCGCGACGTACTGGCCATCGATGGCGGTGGTGGGGTCGATCGGCTGGTCGTAGTCCAACTGGCCCCGGTCGAGGAAGAAGCGTTGCAGGGTGTTCAGGCTCTCGACGTTGATCTCCCCGTCCGGGAAATAGAGGGGTTGGACCGACGCGGCGAGCAGGTCGACCGGGACACTGGTGTACTGGGAGATGATCGCCAGATTCGCCGGGTCATCGAAGGCGCCGCCGGAGAGGTCGCGAGCCGCCATCAGGTAGGCGGTGACGAAGGCCGTCGTGGCGTCCGGGTTCCCGGCGGCGAAGTCGCGGTTGCCGATGATCGCGGTCGGCTGGATATCCTGGACCGGGAAGTCGGGCAGGAGGCGGATCGCGATCCCCTGGCGTTCGGCCAGGGTCGCCAGCGGTTCGGCGACCATGGCCGCGTCGATGGCGCCGGTGTCGAGGGCGGCGACGGCGTCCGGGAATCCGATCGTCTGGAGATCGACATCGTCGATGGTCAGGCCGCCGGTGGCCAGCGCCGCGCCGAGCCAGTATTCGGTCCCGCCGCGGGCGTTGATCGACACCCTCCTGTCGCGGAGGTCGGCCACGGACGCGATCTCGCCGGACAGGCAGGCATCACGGGAGATCATCAGCGGGGTGGCGACCGGCGAGCCCTCGGCGTGGCCGGGAGCGACGATCTGGATCGGCAGGCCGAGAGCGAGCGAGTTCCAGAACGCGGGACCCGCGCCGACCGCCGCGAAGTCCACGTCGCCACTGCCCGTCAGCGCGATCGGGTCGGTGCCCCCCGCGAAGGCCTGAAGGGTCACGTCGAGTCCGAGGGCGTCGTAGTAGCCTTTCGCCTCGGCCACGTAGACGGGAGCGTAGATCGAAATGGGGATGTACCCGACGGTGATCGAGACGGCCTCGCCCGTGAACGGGCCCGGGGTCTGGGCCGGGACCGCCGCCGGGGTGGCGACCGGCTCTTCAACGACGATCGGTTCACACGACAGGGTCGGGGTCGCCTGTCGTCCGGCCGCCGGAACCGGGAGAAGGGCGGCCATGAGGACCAGGGCGACGATCAGCACCCCACATACACGCTGCCCGCGACCGGCACTCGTCCGTATCCTCATGACGTGACTACCTCGATTCGTGCCGCCCGCACCCGGCCCGGTGGCCCCGTCGCGGCCACGACGCGTCCGATCACGCGCCGGAGGGCCGGAGCCTGGTTCGCGGTCACGGCGAAGCCGGCCGTCAGTTGACGGCGGTCAACGTGAGCATCGGCTTGTACCGGCTCAGCTCGTCGTCCTCCTCGGGGAAGATGCCAGCCTGGCGCTCGGCGATCACCTGGGTGATCTCTGCCTTGAGCGCGTCGAGCATGTCGGCCTCGGCGACCGTCCGGACGATCTTGCCCTTGCGGAAGATGACACCCTTCTGGTTGCCGGCGGCGAGTCCGACGTCGGCGTCCCGGGATTCGCCCGGGCCGTTGACGACGCAGCCCATGACCGCGACCCGGATCGGCTCATCGACCGAGGCCAGGAAGTCGTCGACCTGGTTGGCGAGCTTGAACAGGTCCACCTCGACCCGGCCGCACGTCGGGCAGGCGATCATCGTCGCGCCCTTCTGGCGCAGGTCGAGACTCTTGAGGATCTCGTAGCCGACAAAGACTTCCTCGACCGGGTCGGTGGTCAGCGAGACCCGGATGGTGTCGCCGATGCCGAGGGCCAGCAGGGTGCCAATCCCGACCGCGGAACGGACGCTGCCCGCCCGGGGAGTACCGGCCTCGGTGACGCCGAGGTGGAGGGGGTAGTCGTTGTCGAGACGAGCGAACCGGCGGTAGGCCTCCAGCAGGACGGGGACCTCGAACGCCTTCAGGCTGACCTTGATCAGGCCGAAATCGAGGTCTTCCAAGATCGCGATGTGACCCAGGGCGGACCGGACCAGCCACTCGGCCCGGAGGTCGAGCTGGGTGGAGCCCTGGCTCGCCATCTCATCGACGAACTCGGGCGTCATCGGGGCGACGGAGCCGAAGTTGACGCCGATCCGGATCGGCGTCTGGCGCTCCTTGGCCTTGATGACGACCTCGCGGACGTCCTCCGGCTTGCGGATGTTGCCCGGGTTGAGGCGGAGGCCATGGATGCCGGCGTCCAACGCCTTTAGGGCCAGGGTGTGCTCGAAGTGGATGTCGGCGATGAGGGGGACGGGGGAGTGCGGGACGATGTCGGGCAGGGCAGCGGCGGCCTTCCGGTCCGGCACGGCGATGCGGACGATCTCGCAGCCGGCGTCGGCGAGTTGCCGGATCTGGGTCAGGGTCGCGGCGGCGTCCCGGGTATCGGAGGTCGTCATCGACTGGACGCGGATCGGGTTATCTCCGCCGATCCCGATGTCTCCGACCTGGAGCACACGGGTCTTCCGGCGAGGGGCGACGAGGGACATGGGGCCTCCTGGTGGAACGCCGGGTGGGACGCCGGGCGGGGACACCCGGCTGGTCACCTGGCGAACCCCGGCCACGAGGTGCGTCGGTGGCACCCGTGACTCGACGACGTGCTCCCAGATTCTACCAGGTCGGCCCTGCCCGGCCCGCGTCAGACGCTACGGTAAGGGGCAGCGAGACCAAGGCGGCGGGACGAGCGGGACTACTGGAAGAACCGGTCCCCGTCGAGGATGCGATCGACATCGCCGAAGGCCACCACGAACATGACGATCAGCAGGGTCACGAGGCCGACGAAGTGGACGAGGCCCTCTTTTTCCGGCGAGATGCGGCGGCCACCCCGCAGGATCTCCACCAGGACGAACAGGAGGCGGCCGCCGTCGAGGGCGGGCAAAGGCAGGAGGTTGAGGACGGCCAGGTTCAGCGAGAGCAGGATCATGATCGTGCCGAGCACGTACCAATCCGGCTGCGAACTCTGTTCCAGGGCTTCGCTGGTGATCTGGCCCATCCCGACCGGCCCGGCGATCTGATCGAGCGAGGCCTGGCCGGTGAAGAGGTCCCGGATGCCGGCAACCATCACCTGGGTCGTCTGCCACGCTTGCTCGAAGCCGAGGGGGAGCACCTGGCTCAGGGGGACCTCGTCGAAGCGGGACACGAGCCGGTCATCGAAGCCGACCAGGCCAGGCAGGGCCGGTAAGGACACGTCGATCCCGACCGAGGTCAGGGGGTTGACGTCGGCCGCGATGGCGGGGACCACGAGCGTCGTCCCGATCGTCTCACCCGACCGGATCACCTCGACCGGCAACGTGGCACCCTGCTGGCCGCGGAGCGCCTCGGCAAGGGCATCGAGGCCGGTGATCGGTTGACCGCCGATGGTGACCAGCCGATCGCCGGGCTGCCAGCGGGCGAGACCGCCGGGCGTCCCGGCCAGGACATCCTCGATGGTCAGCCCAGCGACGGGCACCGACACCTGGACCGTCCGCGTATCCCCCTCGCCATCGACCAGCATCGTCGCCGCGCGCCCCTGGGCGTCGGCCAGTGCGGTCCGGACGAGGAAGCCGTCCCGAACCTCGATCCCGTCGATCGAGACGATCCGGTCATCTGTCTGGAGTCCCGCGCTGGCCGCGGCGGAACCAGGGACGATCTCGCCGACGAAGACATCGGAGATCGTCTGGGTCGTCAGGCCGACGCCGGTCGGGCCCTGCCCACGGGGGGGGTCCTCGCGTGGGGTGACCGATGTCTGGACGGTCTCACCGCCGCGTTGGAGGGTGACGGCCATCGGGGACCCGGCGAAGTCGCGGGTGACGCGGATGATCTGGGAGGTGTCCTCGATCGCCTCGCCCTCGACCGAAAGGACGACGTCGCCGGTCTGCCAACCGGCCGTCTCGGCGGGCGAGCCGGGAACGACCTCCGTGAAGTAGACCTGTTCCTCCGGCACGCCCTGGACACCGATCAGGAAGATCATCAGCACGATCGCGGTGACGACGTTCATGAACGAGCCGGCTCCCAGGAAGAAGGCGCGCTGGTAGGGCGACTTGGTGTTCATCGACCCCGGCTCCATGTCGGCGCCGTCCTCGCCCTTGACCCGGACGAAGCCGCCGAAGGGAATCGCGTTGACCGACCAGATCACGCCGTTGCGCGTCCACCCCTTAATCCGGGGGGGGATGCCGATGCCGAATTCCTCTACCTTGACGCCGACCATTCGGGCGGAGACGAAGTGGCCGATCTCATGGATCAGGATCAGGAAGGCGAGAATGGGGATGATCAGGAGTCCGTTCAATCGGGTGACCTCATGGGGGTGATCGCCGCCGTGCCCTGATAGGGCCGCCGGGCCGGGACCACGGGGGAGGGGAGGACGTCATTTAGACATCAACGGTCGCGGGCCGAGCATGAGCGACCCGCCGAATGGTAGCCGGGCGTCTCGTCACGACGCAACGTGCGAGGGGCAGACGGCAGTCGGCAGACGAAAGGGAACAGGGGTCAGGGGTCAGACGGGAGAGGGGAGACGGTGGGGGACGTTCGCGGTGGCGGCGGGGGGCCCGGGGCAGCGAGGGCGGAGGACCGTTATGTTAGACTGGCGCCACTTCGTGACAGGGTAGCGGGTCGGACGGGCGCCCCGTCGCCGGGGCGGCGGGACGCGGTGGGAGAGACGGGGCTGATGATCGTCGGGGTGCCGAAGGAGATCAAGGACCGGGAGAACCGGGTCTCGGTGACCCCGGGAGGGGTCGGGGAATATGTCACCCACGGCCACCGGGTGCTGGTCGAGCGAGACGCCGGGACGGGAAGTGGGTTCAGTGACGAGGAGTTCATCGCCGCCGGGGCCGAGGTCGTCGAGCGGCACGAGGATGTCTTCGCCGGGGCGGAACTGATCCTCAAGGTCAAAGAACCGGTGCTCGGCGAGTACGGGCTGCTGGGTCGAGGCCAGACCCTGTTCACCTACCTGCACCTGGCGGCCGACGAGCCCCTGACCCGTGCCCTCATCGACGGGGGGGTGACGGCGATCGCCTACGAGACCGTCCAGTTGCCGAGTGGGGTGTTACCTCTCCTGACCCCGATGAGCGAGGTCGCGGGGCGGATGAGCATCCAGGTCGGGGCCCATTGGCTGGAGCGGACCCAGGGCGGCCGGGGGATGCTCCTCGGCGGGGTGCCGGGGGTCCCCGGGGCCAACGTGGTGATCATCGGCGGCGGCGTGGTGGGCACCAACGCCGCCCAAATGGCGCTCGGGATGGGAGCCAACGTCTGGATCGTCGATCGCAACGTCGAGCGGCTGCGCTTCCTGGACCAGACGCTGCACGGCCGCCTCCACACGGTCGCGTCGAACCGGCACGCGGTGGCGGCCCTGGTCGAGGCGGCGGACCTGGTGATCGGCGGCGTCCTGATCGCCGGGGCGAAGGCACCGAAGCTGGTCAGCGCCGGGATGGTGGCCACCATGCGGGCCGGCTCGGTGGTGGTCGACGTCGCCATCGACCAAGGCGGCTGCATCGAGACGGCGCGGCCGACCTCGCACAGTGACCCCGTCTACCTCGTCGACGGGGTGTTGCACTACTGCGTCACCAACATGCCGGGAGCGGTGCCGCGGACGAGCACGCTGGCCCTGTCAAACGTGACCCTGCCCTATGGCCTCGAACTGGCCAACCACGGCGTGGCGGAGGCCGTCCGGCGCGATCCCGCCCTGGCGCGGGGAGTCAATGTCGTCGCCGGCCACGTCACCCACCCGGGCGTCGCCGACGCCTTCGGCCTGGTCCACCTGTCGCTCGATGCCGTGATGTCCCTCGTCGCGGCCTGACCCTGCCGCGTGGACCCCGCCGTCCGGAGGAAGTGACCCCATGCAGGACGTGATCGTCCGATTCCTGACCGAGGTCGAGCGCGAGCGTCGCTTCTCGACCCACACGGTGGCCGCCTACCGGAATGACCTGTCGCAATTCCGCGCCTACCTGGCGACGCCACCGGCCAGGGACGGCCTCCCACCCCTGCCCGGTTGGGAGGCGATGACCACCGACCACCTCGGCCGGTACCTGCTCCACCTCCGGGAGCGGGACTACGCGGCCTCGACGGTGGCCCGGAAGACGGCGGCGATCAAGTCGTTCTGTGGGTATCTCTTCGAGCGCCAGCTCTGCCCGGTCGACCCGAAGCTGATCATGGTTTCCCCGCGGGTCGAGAAGTTCGTTCCCCGCGCCCTGACCGTCGCCGAGGTCGTCCGCTTGATGGATGCACCCCGCGCCGATGACGCCTCCCGGGGACGGCCCGAGGCGTTGCGGGACCGGGCCATGCTGGAATTGCTCTACGCCACCGGGATGCGGGTCAGCGAGCTGATCTCCCTCGACGTGGGCGATGTCACCGAGGCCGGCATCCACGTCCGGGCCAACCAGCCGAAGCGAGACCGCCAGATCGCCATCTCCCACCGGTCCCGTGGGGCCCTGTCCGACTACCTCGATGGCCTGCGACGGTCGTTGCCGACCGATGCTCAGCCGTCGCTGTTCGTCAACCACCGGGGTCAGCGCCTGACCCGGCAAGGTTTCTGGCTGATCCTGAAGGCCCGTGCCCGCCAAGTCGGGATCGAGGGCGTCACGCCCCACACGCTGCGCCACACCTGCGCGGCGCACGCCCTGCAGCGGGGGGCGGACATCGATGAGGTGCAGCGGATGCTCGGCCACGTCAGCCAGTCAACGACCCGGGTCTATCGCCACGTCCCCGGTGATCCCGGGGAAAGCCTGGCCCCTGATCTCCGGCGCGACGAGATTGGGCGGATCCTGGACATGGAGTCCGCGGGCGCCGGAGAGGTCGCGGTGGCGATGGCGGTCATGGCACCCCGGACCGTCGCCCGGGCCCGGACGATCGACCCCTCGATCATGACCACGATGACGTCGACCACGACCGAGGAGCCGACCCGATGACCGACGCCGAATCGGCCCCCGCCGCGCTCGCACCCGTCGCCGCCCGCGCCGCGACGATGGAGAAGATCGTCGCCCTCAGCAAGCGACGCGGCTTCGTCTATCCCGGCTCTGACATCTACGGCGGCCTGGCCAACACGTGGGACTACGGGCCGCTGGGGGTCGAGCTGAAGAACAACGTCAAACGGTTGTGGTGGCAGACCTTCGTCCACCGCCGCCGGGACATCGTCGGACTCGACGCCGGGATCCTGATGCACCCCAGAATCTGGGAAGCCTCCGGCCACGTCGAGAACTTCAGCGATCCACTTGTGGATTGCAAGACGTGCAAGAGCCGGTTCCGGGCCGACCACCTGATCGAGGACAAGCTGGGCCAGCACGTCGAAGGCAAGTCCCCGGCGGAACTGACGGCGATCCTCGAAGGGGCCAACCTGCCCTGCCCGACCTGTGGCAACCGGACCCTGACCGGGGCTCGGCAGTTCAACATGATGTTCAGGACGACGATCGGGCCGGTCGAGGAGACCGGGACCCAGGTCTATCTCCGGCCGGAAACGGCCCAGGCCATCTTCGTCCAGTACAAGAACATCCTGGCCACCGCCCGT
>JACCVE010000362.1 GCA_013698285.1 Chloroflexia bacterium
GCTCATTTCACTACGGCCCGGGGATGGGCTCGAACCCGATCTTGATGCTGCAGGCCATCGGCGCGTCCATGGCGCGGGCGGCCGGAGCGCTGAATCCGGGTGCGGTCGTCATCTGCGCGTCGATCTGCGACGGCTGGTTCAACGACGAGTGGTTCCCCCCCTACCGCGAGGTCTACGAGCGCTACCAGCGCTGCACCCACCCCGCGGAGATGCAGCGCTTCGAGGACGATCTGGCGAACCGGCCCGACTACGTGCACCAATTCCGGCATGGCTATGGCTATCACCCGTTCCATGCCTTCTCCATGCTCTATATGGGAGGGATCGCGCTCAACGAGGCACGGGCCATCTACATCGTCGGTGCCAAGGCCCCTGGTTTTGCGCGGGGGATGGGCTGCATTCCCGTTCATACCTTCGCCGATGCCCTGGAGCACGCCAGTCGCCACGTCGGCAAGGACCCGAAGATGCTCGTCATCCCCGAGCTGTCGAAACCCCAGGTTCACCTTCGCGCTACAGGTTGAGGGAGCGGTCTGTCGGTGAGCGAGCCCCGGTGACGTCGTACCCCGACCGGTGGTGAGGGAGGGTCCTATGGACGTGGGAATCATCGGTCTCGGCGCGATGGGTGGTCAGATGGCCGCGGCGCTGGTGGCGGCGGGGCATCGCGTCCTCGCCTACGACGTGTCGGTGCCCGCCCTCGAGCGTGCCGCCGCCGCCGGCGCGGAGGCAGCCGTATCGTGCGCCGAGGTTGGCGCTGCCGCTTCGGTCATCCTGCTGTCTCTCCCCACCCCGGCGCACGTCGAGGCGGTGGTCATCGGGGCGGCCGGGATCCTCACCGGGCCGGCGGACGGCCTCATCGTGGTCGACACCTCGACGGTCGACCCGGACACGACCCGGCGGCTGGCGGCGACGGCCGCGACGGTCGGCGTCGACTACCTTGACGCGCCGGTGCTCGGCCGACCGGATGCCTGCGGCAACTGGACGTTTCCGGTCGGCGGCGACCCGGCGGCGTTGGATCGAGCGCGTCCGATCCTCGAGGTGCTCGGCCGCGCCGTCGTCCACGTCGGACCGCCGGGGTCCGGCAACGCGATCAAGCTCCTCAACAACCTGATGTTCGGCGCCATCAACGCGATCACGGCGGAAGTGATGGCCAACTGTGCCGCGGTCGGGGTGTCGCCGCGCGTGTTCTACGAGACGGTCGCCAGTAGCGAAGCGGCGACGGTCAGCCCGCTGTTTCGTGCCCTCGGGTCGAAGATCCTCGAGGGGGACTATGCGCCGGTCTTCACCGTCGATCTGATGCACAAGGACGTCGCGCTGGCGATGGCGATGCTCGACGAGGCGCGGGCCCCACTCATCGTCGGCAGCGCGGTCCTGTCCCTCATCGGCCTCGCCCGCGCCGCCGGGTATGGGGCCGAGGACAGCAGCGCGATCGTCAAGGTGTACGAGACGCTCTTGGGCTTGGAGGTCGCCAAGCACGCCTGAATCGAGCGCTCCACGCGGTTGGAGACGTAGCGAGTCGACCGTGACAGCGCCCCAGGTGGTCGCCGCGTCGCCCGCGCCCCCGGAGCCCCTCACCCTCCCGGCCGAAGCGAACGATGAACACGCCCCGACTGGGGTCGGCTGCGGGCACGGAGCGGGTGGTGATCGCCGCCCCGCCCGGGTCGGCTGGCGTACAATGCCGGGCACGAACGTGATTGAACGGACGGTGCCCATCTCGGTGATGGCGCGAATGGCGGCGGGTGAGGTCGGGTCGCTGGTGAGGCGCGTCGGCGTCACCGGTGAAGAGATGGGGGTAGGCGTGGTCCAGGCCATCGACGAGCGGGAACAGGCGACGACGCTGGGGAAGACGGAGACCATGACCGGCGGGGAGGCCCTGGTCCGCTCCCTGATCGCGGAGGGGATCGACACCGTCTTCGGCCTCCCCGGCGTGCAGCTCGACGGCGCCTTCGACGCCCTGTATCACGTCCAGGACGACATCCGGATCTTCCACACCCGACACGAGCAGGCCACCGCCTACATGGCCGATGGCTACGCCCGCTCGACCGGCAAGGTCGGCACCTGCCTGGTGGTCCCCGGTCCGGGCCTGCTCAATGCCAGCGCCGCCCTTTCCACCGCCTACGCCTGCAATTCGCCGGTGCTCTGCG
>JACCVE010000367.1 GCA_013698285.1 Chloroflexia bacterium
CTCGTAGACGGCGTTCATCAGGTAGCCCTTGGCGTTCCAGGGGACGGTGTCCGGCTGGACCAGGCCGGATTCGTCGTAGGCGCGAGAGCGGAGGGCGGCGGGGCCGGCCGGGGCGTCCCAGGCGACCTCGAAGCGGACCCAGGAGCGCGGTCCCGCCTCCTCGACGATCGGGGCGTCGGCGTAGGTGGCGCCGCCGTCGGTGCTGACCTCGACCCGGGTGATCCCACCGTAGCCGGACCAGGCGAAGCCCATCACCGTGTTCGGCCCGGCGGTGAGCTGGGCGTCCGGTTCCGGGCGGGTGATGACCGACTTGACGGGCCACTCCTCGACCGGGCGGACGACAAATTCGTTCTCGTCGATGATGACGTAGCTCTCGCTGTTGAACGGGCCGGCGAACTGGGTGTCGATCACCTCGAGGCTGGTCAACCACTTGGTCGAGGCGATCCCGCCCCAGCGCGGGACGAGCAGCCGGACCGGGCCGCCGTGCAGGGCGGGCAACGGCTCGCCGTTCATCTGCCAGACGACCATCACGTCGTCCTCGTAGGCCATCCCGACCGGCAGGCCGCGCTGCATCTCCTCGAAGTCGCCGCCCTGGCAAACGATGTCGATCGCGCCGTCTTGGACGCCGGCCATCGCCATCACGTGCTTGAGCGAGGTCCCCACCCACTCGGCGTTGCCGATGCCGGTGTTCCCCCATTGGGTGCCCTCGGCCTGGGGCTGGTAACGACTGCGGCTGTCACCGGAACATTCGAGGAACGCGACCATGGTCGTGTTCGGCATCGTCTGGAGGTCGGCCAGCGTCAGCTCCAGCGGCGTGTCGACCAGGCCGCTGACGGTGAGCCGGTAGGCGGCAGGATCGATCTCGGCGACCGGTCCGTTGTTGCGGACGAAGAACAATTCGTTGGGGACGATGAGGCCATCGATCAGGCCGAGGGGGGTGCCGAAGTTGGTCGTGCCGTAGGGGATCAGCCGGGGGTCCTTGCCATACGTCTGGACCAGGGCCGCCAGTGGGTCCGGCGTGGCGGCCGGGGTCGCGTCCTGGGCCAGGGCGACCAGATCCGGGCGGCTCGCCAGGATCGTGGCGATCGCCGGGGCGGCGAACCCCACCGCGGCGAACCGGGCGATGAGGCGACGACGGCTGAGACCCACCCGTGGCGACGGCAGCGCGCCCTCGACCGGATCAGACGGGCGATGAGGCTCCATGGCGTTGCTCCTTGGGCGACAGGCACCATTGACCGGCCGGAGAGCGACATCCCTCGTCCCATCTCCGGCACGCGCCCCGGGCGCGACGCCAGAGTGTATCGCGGGACGACCCGGCGCGCTCGGGGTTTGCCAGGCGGCCCGTCGCTTCGCGGTGTCCGCCCAACGCGTGCCGCGCGGACCATGTCTCGCCAGGGAGCACCCGCGGCCGCACGGCGCCGTGCCGGTGGCCCGCACGCCAGACTCCGCCCGAGCCGCCGGTCGGCGGGACGTCGCCGCTACCGACGAAGCCGCATGGGCAGATCGCGGAGAGGCGGTCGAGGAGGCTGATCAGTGGTCGTCCCGGCCCGGGTCAACCGCATCTCCCGGCCAGGCATCAGCACCGGCGTGGCCATTGGGGGTCACCGCCGAGCCGCGCCCCAGCATGCGGGCAACGAGGCCGGGGCGCTTGACCGGCTTGGGGGGCTTGGCGGCCTCTTCGAGCCGGCGGCGGAGGACGGGATCGAGGCGTTTGCGGTCGGCGAGCCGGACGCCGCCGGGGGGCCAGGTGGCGGGGGCATCGGCGACGATGACGTCGAGAGATTCGTAGAGGCCGCAGCCGCGGGCGCGGGCGACCGCGCAGGCGTCGAGGAGCAGGCCGAGTGTAGCGACGGGGTCCATCTCGGCGTCGGCCAGGCGGCGGAGGAAACGGGCCAGACGCCGCTCGATCAGGCTTTCCAGCTCGGGCACGAGGTGGGCGGGGATGAAGGCGCCGCCCATCGGGGCGCCCCCAGCGAGGTCGAGGCGGACCGGCATCTGGCGAGCGAGGGCGGGGTCGAGACCGGCGCCGATGAAGAGGCGGGCCGGGGGACGCAGCAACATCCCCACGCCGCGGTCGATCCGGGCCTCCAAGGCGGTCAGCGAGATGCCAGGGTGGACGAAGCTCGGACCGGCGACGGCGAGGGCAACCGCCAGGCCCGCCGTGGCCCCGGCGGTCGGCGGGGTGGCGCGCCGTCCCGGTGCGTCCCCCGATCTGGTGATGATAGGGCTGATCCCGTCGCGGAGATAGGCCGCCACGATGGCGTCATCGAGGATGTGGAGGGCCGTGGCTTCCATGGGGCGAAGTATAGAGCGTGACCAGCCTGGTCCGGACGGCGAAGGAGCACCCCTGTCCCCTATCCCCTGTCCTCTGTCCTCTGTCCCCTTACGTATTACGCCCGCCGGCATGTCGGTCGCCGGCCATGGCAGACTAGGGACTCGGGAGACCGGCACCGTGCCAGCCTCGTGAAGACGGTGACGGGCAGGGGTAGGAGCGAGGATGCGCTGGCCGGACGAGGGACTCTACGCGGGACCGGCC
>JACCVE010000395.1 GCA_013698285.1 Chloroflexia bacterium
TCGCGATCACCAGCCATCCCCGCACCTGGCCGGTTTCGTCCCGAGACATGGAGCCCAATGTGGCGACGACGATCAGGGCGAGGGGAACCAACGAGAAGACCCAGTACCAGGCCGTCAACCCCGGCAACGGGACATCACCCCGGAGCAGTGCCGCCTCGACATCGGCTTGGGTGACCAGGGTGGGCAGGGCGACCGTGTCGCTGGCCGACAGGACGAGGAGGGCGACACCGGTCACGGCGAGGGCGGCTCCGGCGACAACTGCCGTGGCGCGGGTCAGCCGGGGCGGCGTCACGGCTGGCACCAGGCCGAAGACGAAGCAGGCTCCGGCTACCGTCCAGACGACGAGGGAGGCGTACATCTGGGTGTTCACCCCGAGGGCCGCTCCCTGTTCCGCCGGCACGTAGCCGAAGGCGAAGCCGCCCAACCCCAGCGCCATCAGGCCCCCGGCGACCCAGCGGAGCCGGTGACGAGGGTCGTCACCGGCTGCCAGCAGCAGCACCAGCGCCGCGAAGACGCGGGCCGCCGCCGAGGCTCCCTCCAACGTGGGTTGGATCGTCGGGGCCACCGTCGCCAGCCTGATTCCCTCGGAAACGATCCCCCCGACCGCCCAGCCCAACATCGCGATCGCCAGGGTCACCGCGATGACGCGGAGTGACCGGTCCCCCGGCTCGACCAGCGAGCGGGCGTCGCGATCCGGTGCGCCGGCAGCCGCGCGACCGGCTGATGCCGCCCCGCGAGCCGGACGCGATGTGGACGCTGGTGTCACCATTCCCGTGTCCGTGCCCCCGGGGGCACCTTTGCCCCGATCCCCGCCAGAGAGGCCCGAGTGAACCACGCCAGTCGCGCCAGACGACAGACGGAAACAGGCCCTGCTTGGGCCGGTTTCACCACTCGCTCCTCACTGCCCCAGGTGACCACATTCACGGGCAGTGACTCAACGCGTCCCAACGGTATCCGATGATCACGTCAACTGGTCCGACTATACCCATAGCCTCCGTGGCCGTCCACCGCCGGATCGTCCCGGTCCCGCCCGGTCAGTTGGGACCGGGACGACATGGCGTCACCGCGAGCGGCTCGTGGGCTGGCCGTCAGCGGGTCCCGCTGGCCGTGAACAGGGCCTCGCGCACGGCCATCACGTGGCCGCGCAGGCTCGTGTCGGTGGCCAGGTCACGCTCGACCTTGGCGATCCCGTGCATCACCGTGGTGTGGTCCCGGTCTCCTAGGGCCTGGCCGATCTCGACCAGCGAGGCGGCCGTCTCCTCCCGCATCACGTACATCGCCACCTGGCGCGGCAGCACGATCTCCCGGGTCCGGCCCCGGCCCCGGACATCCTTGACCGAGACGGCGAAGTGGCTCACCACCGCCTCCAGCACCTCCCGGGTCGAGGTCTGCCCCCGGCGCGGCCCGGTCGCGGTCGCCGTCAGGGCCTCCATCGCCAGGTCGAGCGAGAGGCGCCGCTCGCTGGTCTGGGCCAGGAACAAGATCCGGTTCAGCGCCCCCTCGACCTCGCGGATGTTGCTCTGGTCGCGCTGGGCGACGTACTCGACCACGTCGTCGGGCAGCCGAATCCCCATCTCCTCGCCCTTCGAGCGCAGGATCGCCGTCCGCATCTCGTAGTCCGGCAGCCCGACATCGGCGATCAGGCCCCCCTCGAAGCGGGACCGCAGCCGCTCCGCCAGGGCGGAGATCGCCTTGGGCGGCTTGTCGCTGCTGATCACCACCTGCTTGCCGCTCTGGTAGAGGGCATTGAAGGTGTGGAAGAACTCCTCCTGGGTGCTCTCCTTGCCGGCGATGAACTGGATGTCGTCGATCATCAACAGGTCGATCGTCCGGTACCGGGCCCGGAACTCCTCCATCCCCTGGGCCCGGATCGCCTTGATCAGGTCGTTGGTGAACTTCTCCGACGAGACGTAGGTCACCGAGAGGTCCGGCTGGATCTCCAGGGCCCGGTGGCCGATGGCGTGGAGCAGGTGGGTCTTGCCCAGGCCGACCCCGCCGTGGACGAAGAAGGGGTTGAACTTGCCGCCCGGGTGGTCGGCCACCGACAGGGACGCCGCGTGGGCGAACCGGTTCGAGGACCCGACGATATACGTCTCGTAGACATACCGCGGGTTGAGTGCTTTGTTATTTTTATCAGATAGGGGTAGTTT
>JACCVE010000398.1 GCA_013698285.1 Chloroflexia bacterium
CGGAAAACACTCCGGGCGACGGCCGCTCGCGCGATCAGGTGATGACTCGTCAGGCGGTACTGACGCCCCGGGTGGTGGTCTTGGCGAAGATGCGGGCGATGACTAAGCCAAGTTCGAAGAGCAGGTAGAGGGGGATCGCGACGACCGCCAGGTTGATCGGGTCTGGCGTCGGGGTGATGATCGCTGATAGGATGAGGATGACCACGAACGCGTACTTCCGATATGCTGCCATCTGCTTCGGAGTCAGCAGGCCAAGCTTGGCGATGAGGAACATGACCACCGGTAACTGGAACGCGAAGCCCAGCCCGATCATCAGTTGGAGATAGAAGTTGATCGTCTTATCGCCGTCCGGTTCCCAGGAAAAGACGCTTGTCATGAATCCGCTCAAGAACTCGAGCGCGGTCGGTACGGCGTAGAAAAATGCATACGATGCGCCGCCGATGAAGAGCAACGAGACGAACGGTAATGATGTGTAGAGAAGGCGCTTCTCCTTCCGCGTCAGTCCGGGAACCAGAAAACCGATCACGTGCCAAAGGATGACGGGGATCGAGATCCCGACGGCGATGTAGAGCGACATCTTCATGTACAAGATGATGGGGTCGACAGGGCTCACGATATCGAGCTTGGCATTCGCCTCATTGCTGATGATCTGGAGCATCCGCGGCGAGAGGAGGACCCCCGCGATGAAGGCCAGCCCAATCGAGACGCAGACCTTGACGATCCGGTCGCGGAGTTCCTCCAGGTGCTCCTGGAGCGTCATCTCGTCGAAGACGTCCTCGTAATCCTCGTCGATCTTCGGGAGGCGGGGCATCACCGGCCGCTTAAGCGCGATCATGCGCATCGCATTGCGGGGGAGGGATCGAGCCATGGGAGTGGGACCTCGCTATTGACAGGCCGGGCGCGTGGGAGTTGCGATGGTGCGTGACGCGCCCGCCCGGGCTCGTGAGCCGGTCAGCCTAGCCGCCGTGCTCTTGGATGTAGTTGACGGCGTCGGCGACGGTGCGGATGTTCTCCGCGTCGTCGTCCTTGATCTCCAGGTCGAATTCCTGCTCCATCGCCATGATGACCTCGACGAGGTCGAGGGAGTCGGCATTGAGGTCGCCGGTGAACTCGGCGTCCATGGTGACTTTCCCCTCATCGACTCCGAGCCGCTCGGCGACGATGCCCTGGACCCGCTCATAGACCGACGCCACGCTGCTACCTCCCGTGGGGCGAACGGCTCGTCCCCGCCACATGCTGTCACCGTCTCAGACCCGGACCGCACCGGTCGCGGGAGCGCTCACGCCCATGCCGGGGGAGCTTCGGCAGGATGATACACGACGCCTATCACGCTCACCACTCGCGACGTCACCGGACCGGTCGGGAACCCGCGCCTCAGGCACGGCGCCGGGCGGACGATCGACCCCGCTGGACCGACCGCGCCTGGGTCGTCAGCCGCTCGGCGATGGTCCGGAGGACCCCATTCACGAAACTGCCGGACCGTTCGCCACCGAAGCGCTTGGCGAGCTCGACCGCGTCGTTGACGATCACCGCGTCGCTGGCGGGCGCTTCCAGGAGCTCCAACGTGGCCAGGCGGAGGATATTGCGATCGACACCCGCGACCTGCCGGAGGGGAAAGGCCGGCGCCGCGGCCGAGACGAGCAGGTCGATCTCCGCCAGCCGTCCCAACGTCCCGTTCACCAAGTCCTCGACCCGGACCGCCACGTCCTCCCAGGCACGGTCGGCGGCGGAGTCGGACTGCCGGTCGCCGGTCGCCGGCATGGGACCGCTGGCCGAACCGGCGCGTTGGGCCGCTGCCGGCTCGGAGGGGTGGCCCTCCTCGTCCTCGTCCTCATCTTCGGCGGTCAGGTCGATCGCGGAATCGGCATCCGGATCGGCCAGGGTCCGGGCCAGCACCTCGTCAGCCGGGTGATCGGTAAAATCGACTTCATAGAGCACCATCAGGGCGAGCATTCGACTGTGGTGATGTTGGTCGAGATGACCCGGCCCGAACCGTCGCCGGGACGCCCCGGACGGTGCATCCGGCGACGGGCCGGCCTGTATGGTGTCCGCCCGGTGGGGCGGTTGATCAGGTCCGCGCGCGTTACCTGGCATGTCCGGTGGAGTCTCGTCGCTCAATGGGGGAATCCTTACCGATCCGCCGGGTCGATGATGCCCGCGACGAAGACATTGACCGAGGTCACGGAGAGGCCGAGCATCTGGTTGACCGCCACGCCGATGTCCCGGCGCAGCGCCTGGCTGACCGGCGTGATCGCGGCGCCGGGTCCGAGCGAGACCGACACCTCGGCCTCGATGTGATCATCTAGGAGGCGAACCCGGACCCCGCCCGCCTCGTAGGTCCTGTCGGCCCGCTCGGCCACGCGCTCGTCGTGGGGGCCGTCGCCGCGCCGGTCGGCCCGGCGCCACGGTTCACACCCGGCGACGCCCTCGACCCGGAGGACGGTCATCTCGATCATCTCCAGCAACACCGCGGGGGCGATGCGCACCGTGCCTCGGACCCGGTCCGACCCTGCTCTCGGGAATGAGATACCGGCTGGGTGTTCGCCGGTGGGTCCCGCGCCGCCGGACATGTCGGGCCGTCCCATCAGCGATCCCCCCCACGGCCGGCCACGACGGCCGGACCGGTCACCCCTACGGCGTCGGGGTGACCCTGCCTGGCCAGGAACTCGGCGATGAACCCCGTGTGCACTTCTCCTCGCTTGAAGCCGGGATCGGCCATCAGGAGGCGCTGGAAGGGCGCCGTGTGGGTGATCCCGGTGATCACCGTCTCGGTCAGGGCCCGTTCCATCCGGGTGATCGCCTCGGCCCGGTCCTGGCCCCAGGCGATCACCTTGCCCAGCAACGAGTCGTAGTAGGGGGGCACGGCGTAGCCCGCGTAGAGGTGGGAATCGACCCGGATGCCGGGGCCGCCGGGGGCGACGTAGGTCTCGACCACACCGGTGTTCGGGCTGAAGTCCCGCTCGGCGTCCTCGGCGGTGATCCGGCACTCGATCGCGTGGCCCCGGGGCTCGACCGCCCGGGCATCGACCGTCAAGGGTTCCCCGGCCGCGATCCGGATCTGCCAGGCGACCAGGTCGATCGAACTGACCGCCTCGGTGATCGGGTGTTCGACCTGGATCCGCGCGTTCATCTCCATGAAGAAGAACTGGCCGTCCCGGTCGAGCAGGAACTCCATCGTCCCGGCGCTGGTGTAGCGAGCCGCCTTCGCACCGCGGGAGGCGGCCCTCGACAGGGCCTCCCGGGTCTTGCGGGGCAGACCGGGCGCGGGGGCTTCCTCGACCACCTTCTGGTGACGGCGCTGCAGTGAGCAGTCCCGCTCCCCGACGGCTAGGACGTGACCGTGGTGGTCGGCCAGGATCTGGACCTCGACGTGGCGCGGGCGATCGAGATAGCGTTCCAGGTAGACGCCGCCATTGGCGAAGGCCGCCTCGGCCTCGGCCTGGGCGAGGGGCAACAGCCTGGTCAGTTCGATATCGTCACGGGCGACCCGCATCCCCCGGCCGCCGCCGCCGGCGACCGCCTTGATCAAGACCGGGTAGCCGATCCGGCGTGCGGCCTGGCGAGCTTCTCCGAGGCTATCGACCGTGCTCGGCGTGCCGGGGAGCAGGGGGACACCGGCCTCCCGCATCAGGTGCCGCGCCCGGGCCTTGTCACCCATCTGTTCGATGACCTCGGGACGGGGCCCGATGAAGACGATCCCGACCTGGTCGCAGATCTCGGCGAGGTAGGCGTTCTCCGCCAGGAAGCCATAGCCGGGGTGCAGGGCATCGCAGCCGGTGACCAGCGCCGCGCTGATGATGGCCGGGATGTTGTTGTAGGACTTCGCCGCCGCGGGCGGCCCGACGCAGACCGCCTCGTCGGCCAGGCGGACCGCGAGTGAGTCGCGATCCGCCTCACTGTAGGCGACCACGGCGGGTACGCCGAGGTCACGGCAGGCCCGCAGGACGCGCAGCGCGATCTCGCCCCGGTTGGCGATCAAGATCTTCCGAAACACCGTCGATCCTTGCCCAGGCTGGCGATCCTATCCTGCCCCGCCTGACCGTCCGAACCTGATGAGAGAGACAGGTATGTCCACAGGATACCCGACGGACCCCGAATCCCCGGGATCGGGTGCCGCGGTCCTCGCCCACTCAGGCCATGAACAGGCCGCCATCGACCGAGATGACCTGACCCGTGATGAACGCGGCACCGGGGGAGAGCAAGAAGGCGACGAGGGCGGCGACGTCGGTGGGGGTGCCGAATCGACCGAGGGGAGTCTGCCGGAGGAGCTGGGCCTTGGCCTCCTCCGGCAGCGACGCCGTCATCCGGGTCTCGATGAAGCCGGGGGCGACGGCGTTGACCGTGATCCCCCGGGACCCGACCTCTTTCGCGAGCGATTTGGTGAAGCCGACGAGACCCGCCTTGGCCGCCGCGTAGTTGGCCTGCCCGGCATTGCCGACGAGGCCGACGACCGACGAGAGATTGACGATCCGGCCGCTCCGCTGGCGGAGCATGGGCCGGATAGCCGCTTTGCTACAGAGGAACGACCCCTTCAGGTTGGTCGTCATCACGCTGTCCCAGTCGTCCTCGCTCATCCGCATCAGCAGGGTGTCTCGGGTGATGCCGGCATTGTTGACCAGGGCGTCGATGCGGCCGAATCGCTCCAGGGTCGCTTCGACCCCCTGGCCCGCCCCGTCGGCGGTCGAGACATCGGCCGCCAGCAGCTCGACCCGGACCCCGTTCGCCGCCAGCCGTGTCGCCGCCTCGGTGGCGGCCTCGCCGTCCGACCTGTAGGCCAGCATCAAGTCCCAGCCGGCCGCCCCGAGCGCTTCGGCGATCGCGAGCCCGATGCCCCGGGTCCCGCCCGTCACCAACGCCACGCCCGTGCCGGGCCGGCGATCCGGTGTCGCCGCCTCATCGGTCGTCATGAGATCCCTCCCCGTGAGTCGCGGGCTCTTCCCCGCGCCGTCGATGCCGCCCGGTCACCCCGCGGGCCCC
>JACCVE010000414.1 GCA_013698285.1 Chloroflexia bacterium
CGCGACCGACCAGGAGATCGCCGGGCTGCTGATGTGGGTCGGTGGCAACACCATCTTCCTGCTCCTGATCACGGTCATCTTCCTCCGCTGGGCCGCTTCCGAGGAACGCCAGGACCGTGAGGCCGGCCCGACCCTGCCGACGCGACCCGCACCACCCCGCGCGAGCTGAGTGCCGGGACGCTCCGGACCCAATCGATCCAGCCGGTGGATGAATCCCGTTTCGATGCCCGGGCCGGTGTGTTTCCCCGCTGGGAAGATCGCGATTTCTTGGCTGGGGCACCCCTCATTGGTCGTCACCTCCCACCCGACACCCCCCGGTTGTCCATCGTGTTGCCCAACGTGTGGTCGCGCGGATATAGCCTGGGATACGCTTGGCCGCCGATCGCTCGTCACGTCATGGGCCGGGCCGTGGTAGGCTGACTGCCAGTTCTGAGCCGGGTGAGGTGCCGTCATGGCGAAACCGGGTCCGGGCCCCCGGTGGATGACCATGGGAGCGATGCCGTTCGCGGGGCCAGGAGCGTTGAGGCGGGTAGGGGAGGGCACCGACCGATGGCAGTGACCGCGCCGCCGATGCCGCCCGGCACCCGCCCCCCGGTGCCCCCACCGGCCGTGCCGTCACGGCGCCGCACCGACCGGGACGAGCCGCCGCGCCGGTCGGACGAACACGACCATGGCGCGGCGTGGGCGTTCCTCTGGATCCTGTTCGCGTTCAAGATGGCCACGGTGTTCTTGATCTGGTGGGCGTCACGGTCCTATGAGACTGGCGTCTTCCTGGCCGGGACGACCTGGTTCTGGATCATCGTGCCCGCATTGGCCTTCGCCGCCCCGATCGCGTTCCGGTGGCGGTTGATCCGGGTCCGCCGTCGCCGGGCCCAACTCCAGCGGAGTGAGTGGCTCGTCGAGTCGACGTAGGGCCGTTTCCGAACCGGGACCCGGATGTGACGTCGCGCTGGGCCAGGGCGGGTCTCCGCGTTCCCGGCGAGGATCGGTCGTGACGCGGAGGTGACCGAGAAGCGCGTGGCAGCCGCAACGTGACGGGCAACGGGAGTGATCGATGACGCTCGGTGGGGCAGTTGCCGGTCCTGGTCCCGGTGCCACTCACCACGAGCGACGGGGCACGGTGACCTGGCTTTGCTACGGACTGCTCGGGTTCTTCAGCTATTTCATCAATAGCCTCGGCCCGATCCTGTCCTTCCTGCGGGCCGACCTCGACCTCTCCTACACCGTCACCAGCCTCCATTCGAGCGCCTTCGCGATCGGCATGATCGTGGCGGGGGTCAGTGCCAATCTGCTGGCGACGGCGCTCGGGCGTCGCGCGGTCGTCTGGTTGGGCGGTGCCGGGATGTCGATCGGCACCCTGGTCCTGGTGGTGGGGCGGCACCCGGCCGTGACGGTGACGGGGGCGCTGCTGATGGGGTGTCTCGGCTCCCTCTTGGCGGTGATGGTGTCGGCCGTCCTCGCCGACGAGCATGGCCCGCGCCGGGCGGCGATGCTGATGGAGGCGAACGTCGTCGCCAGCGCCTGTGGCATGGTCGCTCCGATCCTGGTCGGGGCGGTCGCCGCGGTGGGTCTCGGGTGGCAATCGGCCGTGGTGGCGCCCATCGCACTGTTCGGGTTGGCGCTGGCGCGCTTCCGGTCGCAGCCATTCCCGGTCCCCGTCCAGTCACTGGGCCACGGGGCCGGGTCGCCGGGCGAGCGGTTGCCGGGGCCGTACTGGGCATTCTGGACCGTGTTGCTGCTGACCGTCGCGGTCGAGTTCGCGACGCTGTTCTGGGCGGCGGCCTTCTTGGAGGACGTCGCGGGTCTCTCCCGGTCGGCCGCCGCGGCCGCCGTCAGTCTCTTCCTCGGCGGTATGCTGGTTGGCCGGTTCGCCGGCAGCCGGTTCATGCTGGCCGGTCGCCGGGGCGGATCCCTCCTGCTGGTGTCCCTCGTCACCGCGACCGTCGCCTATGCCCTCTACTGGTGGTCACCGGGCGTGCCGTTGACCCTGATCGGGCTGACCGTGATGGGGGTGGGGACGGCGAACCTCTACCCGCTGACCCTCTCCCTGGCGATCGAGGCGGCCGGGGGCCGGACCGACCTGGCGGCGACCCGGGCGTCGCTCGCCGCGGGCGTGGCGATCGTCGCCTCATCGATCGTCCTGGGCCGGCTGGCCGACCTGTTCGGGATCAGCGCGGCCTACGGCATCGTCGCGGTCCTGCTCGGCGGGGCGATCGTCGCGGCCCTCTTTGCCCTGCGCCTGGCCGCCTCGGCCGCCGCGCCGGTCATGGCCGCGTCTACGACCCCATAGAGACCGGTTTCAGCGTGGCCTGTCTCCCCCAGAGCACGGGAGGACACGAGGTCCTCCCCTATATGTGCGGCGTGAGATAAGCCGACACATGGCCAGTACCACCACAATATCTCACGACGCGCATGGAAGAGCCTATCCAGATTCCGTAGGGGAAGACCTCGTGTCCTCCCGGCGCCCTGGGCCGCATCCTACGGCGCCCTGGACCTCATATCCGGATTCCGGCTGAAGACATTCGTGACGGATTCACCGCATCGTGATACGGAACGTCGATCCCGCATACGTCGTCATCGTCGCCCACGCGGCCGCGCCGCAGCCCGCACCAATCATTCACCCGGATTCTGCTAACGAGAACATCCGTCGGCGCCCCGGCATGGCGGCCCCGGATGACACGATGTCCCGCGCGGCTCACCCTTCGAGGAGGAGCGATTCCGGGTCTTCCAATAACTCCTTGATCCGGACCAAGAATTGGACGGCCTCGCGGCCATCGACGATCCGGTGGTCGTAGCTGAGGGCGACGTACATCATCGGCCGGATCACGACCTCGTCGCCGGAGGCGACGGGGCGCTTCTGGATCGTATGCATCCCCAGGATGCCGACCTGGGGAGCGTTGAGGATCGGGGTCGAGAGGAGGGAGCCGAAGACGCCCCCGTTGGTGATGGTGAAGGTGCCGCCCTGCAGGTCGGAGAGGGCCAGGGTGTTGTCCCGGGCCTTGACGGCCAGGGCCCCGATCTCCCGCTCGATCTCCGCGAAGCTCTTTCGGTCAGCGTCGCGGACGACCGGCACGACGAGACCTTCCTCGACCCCGACCGCGATGCCGATGTCGTAGTAGTGCTTCAAAACCAGCTCGTCGGTCCCGCGCATCTCGGCATTGACGCGGGGGAACGCCTTCAGAGCCCCGATCGCGGCCTTGGTGAAGAAGGACATGAAGCCGAGGCCGACGCCGTGGCGCTCCTTGAAGGCGTCCTTGCGCCGGGACCGGACCTCCATCACGGCGGTCATGTCGATCTCGTTGAAGGTCGTCAGCATCGCCGCCGTCTGCTGGGCCTGGACGAGTCGCTGGGCGATCGTCTGACGACGGCGCGACAGGCGAACGCGCTCCTCACGGGAGTGGTCGGCCATTGGGGCCGGGGCGGACGGCGGCACCGCCGGGGCGGCCATGACCGGCGCCGGGGCGGTGGGCCGGGGCGCGACCGGGGCGGGAGACTGGCTGGCCGGGGCGGGCATCTCCGCGGCCTGGGC
>JACCVE010000418.1 GCA_013698285.1 Chloroflexia bacterium
CAGCGGGCCGTGGCTGTCGGGGCTGTGGCAGTCCCTGCTGATCCTGCCGATGGTCGTCCCGCCGACGATCGCCGCCGTGATGTTCGAGGTGTTGGAGAACGCCGACTATGGCTCGATTTCCTGGATCCTCTACGGCCTCGGTATCCTGGACAAGACCGAACCGCTCCTCGGCGGCACCGGCCGTTATGCCACCGTCGCGGTCCTCCTGCCGGACATCTGGCAGTGGACCCCCTTCTTCGTCCTGATCCTGCTGGCCGGCCTCAAGGCCCTGCCGACCGAACCCCTGGAGGCCGCCCAGGTCGACGGCGCCTCGGCCTGGCAACGCTTCACCCAAATCATCATGCCGATGCTGCGGCCGATGATCGCGGTGGCGGTCCTGTTCCGCCTGGTCGACCTGATCAAGGTGTTCGACTACATCTACGTCATCACAAACGGCGGACCAGGCACCGACACCGAGGTGATCAGCTACTACGCTTACACCCGCTCCTTCCAGAACATCGAGTGGGGCTACGGCTCGACCCTCGGCCTGGCGATCCTGGTCCTGGCGATCGTGGTCGCCAACATCTATGTCAAGCTTCTCCGGGTCGAATGGTGAGGGAGGAACGCGCGTTGGCCGACATCACCGTCGACACGTCGAGCTATCCCTCGGCCGAGCTGTACGAGATCGCGGCCCGCAAGCGGCGGCGGCGGCGGCGCCTGGCCCAGGCCGGCCGCAGCCTGCTGACGGCCGCCGTCGCCCTACTCTTCTTCGCCCCGATCCTGTGGTGGCTGCTGGCTTCGTTCAAGCCGACCACCGAGATCCTCTCAGCCCGACCATCGCTGATCTTCGAGCCGACCCTGAACTGGTTCCGGGTCGTGATCGGCAACGACGACCCAACCCGGTTCAACGTCGAGCAGACCGGATCGGTCGGCCGCGGCTCCGGCGGCGGCACCTTCTACAGCCTGCCTTACCTCCGTGACAGCTTCGTGATCGCCGGAAGCAGCACTCTGCTCGTCCTGCTTCTCGCCACGCCGGCGGCCTACGCCCTCTCCCGCTTCCCGATGCGACGCCGCAAGGACATTGCCTTCTGGATCTTGACCCAGCGGATGATGCCGCCCATCGTGGCCGCCTTCCCCCTCTTCACGGTGTTCCGTACCCTGGGCTGGATCGACTCCTACCACGGCCTGATTCTCGTTCACACCGCCATCAATGCCCCGCTGGCAGTGTTGCTCTTGCTCAGTTTCTTCGACGAGGTGCCACGCGACCTCGACGACGCGGCGATGGTCGATGGGGCCAGTCGCTTCGGCGCCTTCTCCCGGATCATTCTCGGCTATGTCCGCGGCGGCCTGATGGCGACTGCGGTGCTGGCCTTCATCTTCTCCTGGAACGAGTTCCTCCTGACCCTGGTCTTGACCACCGGTCAGATCCGGACGGTGCCTGTCGCCTCATCGACCTTCACCACCGCCTTCGCCACCGAGTGGGGCTACCTCGCCGCCCTCGGCACCGCGAGCATCATCCCCATCTTCGTCTTCATCCTGCTGGTCCAGCGCCACCTCGTGCGCGGGCTGACCCTCGGCGCCGTGAAATGACGAAGGGAGGTGAGCCGGGCACGGCTGGGTGAAGAGACTCTCGATGGCGCCACGCGGCGCCTGACGACCGGCGGCGATCGCCGTTCCGGTGGCACGCGGGCACGATTGCCTGCGACGACAAGGAGCCTGTTCCCATGCGCGAGACCAATGACCGGCGCGACAAGCTCGCCATCGCCAAGGCCACGGAGGCCTATCGCCGCGGCGCCATCAGCCGCCGCCAGATGATGAAGGTCCTCGGCGCCGCCGGCGTCGCCCTCTCCGCCTCGCCCCGCATCGGCCGCGCCGCCAGCCGCCCGAATCCGACCGGCCTCGCCGCCCTCCAGGCCTCCACCCCGCCGGCCGAGGTCACGCAGTGGCTGACCGATGTCGGCGGCCAGTTCTCCGGCACCACGATCAAGGTCGTCAGCGAGGAGACCCCCCCCAGCCGGGCAATCATCAACCTGCTGCCCGAGCAGTTCGAGGCCGTCACTGGCATTACCGTCGAGTGGGAGGTCGTCCCCCTGGACCAGGTCCTCCAGAAGGTCAGCGTCGACGCCGCCGGGGCCCTCGGCGCCAACGACATCTACTACTTCGATCAGGCCTGGGTCGGCCGGTTCATCAACGACACCTTCGACCCCCGGGAGCTGCTGGAGACGAAGCCCGACCTGGCTTACCCCAACTACGCGATCGACGACTTCCTGGAGCCGCTGGTGACCCACATCGCCAGCTACGACGGCAAGATGATCGGCCTGCCCTGCGACGTGCCGATCTTCATGTACTTCTACCGCCAGGACATCTACGACACCATGGGGCTGACCCCGGCGACGACCATGCAGCAGTACATGGACAACGCCAAGGCGATCAATGACGAGATGTCGGCCCAGGGCACCTACGGCACGGTCGGCCAGATGAAGAGCGGTCACTACTCCTTGGAATGCGACATGACCGCCTGGTTGTGGTCGCACGGCGGCTCGATCTTCAATGCCGACGGCCAGTGCGTCCTCAACGATGAGGCCGCCATCGTCGGCTTAGACTACATGCGGACGCTCCAGACCTACATGCCCAGCGCCGTCACCACCTACGACTGGGGCGGACAGTTCACCGCGATCCAGCAGGGTCAGGGCGGCCAGGTCATCACCTGGGGCGAGGACTTCCCCGGTTGGGATGACCCAGCTAACTCTCAGGTCTCCGGCCTCATGACCCCGGCCCCGCTGCCCGCCGCCGCGAGCCTCCGCACCCCGGAAGAGTGCGGCTTCGAGGAGTCACCGGAACTGGGACACCAGGGCGGGAGCACCTACTGCCTATCCCGCTACTCCAAGCAGGCCGACGCCGCATGGGTCTTCCTGCAGTGGGCGACCAGCGCCGAGACGCAGGCCCAAGCCTCGATCATCGGCGGTGGCGCCAGTCCGATGCGCCAGTCGACCTTTGACGACCCGCGCGTCCAGGCCGCGGCCCAGGTCGGTGCCGCCGGCACCACCCGCCACTTCCCGGAGATGAACAACACCATCATGAACCGGATGGGGACCGAACCGCACCTGCCGCAGTGGCCGGTGATCGCGACCGACGTGATCGCGGTCGAGCTGGGCAAGCTCACCGCTGGCCAGTACGCCTCGACCCAGGAGGGCGCCGACGAGATCACCCGCCTCGTCAACGAGGGCGCCGCCGACTAAGCTGGCGCCTCGCGTCCCGCGGAACGGGAGACATCGGCCATCACCCGATCACCGATCGGGTCGCCACGCGGCCCCACGTCGCGGCCCGCCCTCATCCTCACCGCATGTCCCACCAGGTTCCCGACCGGCACCGCGCCGGTCGGGTCCCGAGGAGTGATCCGACAGCACCGAACAGGACATCCCGTCGTCCAGCGACGTTCAGCCAGGGGGCCGCGCGCCGGGCGTCCGTCTCCATCCCGTCGTGGGCTGGCCGCCGCGTCGGCCGGAGGCATTCCCAAGGTGACACAAGTCACGATCCTCGGCGCGGGCGACATGGGCACGGCCCTGGCCACCCCGCTCGCCGCCAACGGCCACCGGGTCCACCTCTGGGGCACCCACCTCGACCGGGAGATTATCGCCGTGCTGGACGCGGGCGGCCCCCACCCGCGTCTGGGGACGCCCCTCACGCCGGGAACGACGGTGTTCGGGAACGACCGCGCGGCTGAGGCCATTTCCGGGTCGGACGTGGTCGTAGTCGCCGTCACGTCCTCGGCCGTCGGGGCGGTGATCGGCAACCTGGCGGCGGACCTGGCCGAAGTCTCGGCGATGGTCACCGTCGCCAAGGGCTTCGACCGGGACCCGGATGGCGCCATCCTCCTCCTGCCCGGGGTGATCGGCTTGACCTACTCCGGCCCGGTGGTCGCGGTCGGTGGCCCCTCCAAGGCAAACGAGGTCGCGGCCGGTTTTCCCACCGCCGTGGTCTTCGCCGGCGGGGACCCGAGCGCGGTGGCCACGTGCGCCGCCGCTTTCGCCACCCCCGCGTACCACGTCGAGCGGTCGGACGACCCGGTCGGGGTCGAGGTCGCGGCGGCGATGAAGAATGCCTACGCCATCGCCCTCGGCATCGCCGACGGGCTGGAACGCGCCACCGGCCACCCGCACCACAATCTCAAGGCGGCGCTCTTCCCCCTCGCCGTTCGGGAGATGGGGCTGCTGGCGACCCACCTCGGCGGCCGCCGCGACACCGTCGAGGGCCTGGCCGGCACGGGCGATCTCCAGGTGACCATCACCTCAGGCCGCAATCGTCTCCTGGGAGAGAGGATCGGCACCGGCGAGCCCGCTCGACAGGCGGCCGCGAGCCTGACTAGGGGCGGCACGACGATCGAGGGTCACGCCGCCGTCGGCTTCGGCCATGAAATCGCCACGCTTGCGATCGCCGCCGGTGCCTTGGCGGCGGGTTCCCTACCCTTGCTAGACGCCCTCGCCGCGATCCTCACTGGCGGTGCCCCGCCGCTGCAGACCCTTTGGGCGGCCATCGCGGGCGAGTGACCTCGCCGCGAGGCATCGGTCCGGCGATCACGACAGGACCGCGACGGCCAGTGGCCCCGGATCGACCCCCGGACGGTCCAGTGGTCAAGTCTCTAGCCCCCCCGGCGGCTCGTCACTGCCCGTCCCAAGTCCCCTCGTCGCACGCGCCACCGCTCCCCAGGCCGGGCAACTGTCAGCGACCAATGGCGCCACAAGCGTGAGATGGAACCCCGGCTGAGCGCCAGGTCAGGACCGGTCGTCCCCCCGCTCGATCAACCAGGGGAACGTCGCCGACGGCTTGTCGCCCGCGTCGTCGCCGTCAGTGCCCGGGTCACCCGCGCCGGGCGGGTTCGGATCATCCTCAGGTCCTGGCTCGCCGGTCGCCGTCCCCCGGCGCAGCCATTCCGAGATGACCTCCTCGCCCGGTCTCGACGACGGTCGCGTCAGGTTCGGGGTTGGACGATCGGGCGGGCGAGCCGGTCCGTCTGGCACTGGTCCAGACCGGTATGGGGATGTTCCGGGCCGGCTGGGCACCGCCGGCCGGTCCGGGGCCTGCCAAGGTCGCGACGGAGGTCCCGCATCGACGAGGCCGGTCCGCGGCGGCCCTGGCTCTGACCATTCGTCGCCTGGTGGGCGGCGTGGTTCCACTCCGGATGGCCGGTGAGGGTCGGGTGCGCCGCCCGCGTCCCCGCGCTTCTCGGGCGATTCACGAGCCAGCACGGGCCGGAAGGCCGACCAGTCTGGCCGCTCCTCGGGCCGGGGCTCCACCTTGCCCCGGTCGGCGGAATGCGGCAGGCGCGGCGGGAGGGCCGATCGCCCCGCCACCCCGCGTTGATCCCCCGCGGCATCACGCTCCGGCGAATCTCCCCACCCGACCGGCCGGGCCGCCCCATACCAGAACAGCCCGGCGACGATCGTCAGTCCCAGCGTCATCGCCGACCCCGCCAGCAGCCAATCGCTATGCCGCATCAGGACGGTGGTGACCGGGCCGAGGCCGTCGAGCCGGGCCTCATCGCCGTCGAGTGGATAGCGCCAGACGTAGGTCAAGGACCACCCGACCAACGAGGCCCCATTCAACCCCGCCAGGACGCCCCCGGCCAGGCGGGCCGCCACCGGCTGGAATCCTCTCCTGACGATCACCGCCGCCCCGGCATAGCCGACCAGTGCCGCCCACGACCACAGCAGGGTCACGGCGACGACTGCCGCCCCGGTCCCGTCGTCGAGGCCCACCGCACCGGACGCGGCACTCCCCCATCCCATCGCGAAGGTTTCCGCCATGGCGAGACCCAGGCCGATCCCCGCCGTGACGCAGGCTTCCCGCGCCCCTCCCCGCCAGACGCCGAGGGGGACGAAGCAGGCGACGATCGCCAGCAGCAAGAGGTCGAAGACGAGAGCGGCCGGGGTCATAGGCTCCTGCCGGACGAGGCCCGCGGGCACCGGGTGGACACATCGACGCGCCGGGGAATCGGCCCCTCTCGGTCCGGCTTACCCGGCGGACCACTCGGGTCACCAACTCACGGGCCGCAAGCGCCATACCGCCCACCGGGGGCGGAGCGTGACCGGGCGACGATCCGTGGTATCATTATGTCAGCTTCAATTCGTTACGGCGACGCCCGACGCGTCTTGCCTGGCATCCCAGCCGGCCCGTCGATCCCGTTCGCCCGCCGTTTTCCCATCGAGAGGACACCCCACCACGTGAGCACCACTCGCGCCAGAGGCACCGCCACGCGTGCCAATCGGCCTACACGCGCCGTTTCACCCGCCGTCGCACCGGCTGACATGACGCCCACCCCCATCGTCCCGGGAACCGAATGGCGCCGGATGGACCTGCACCTCCATACCCCCGCCTCGGCGGACTACCAGGAGCCACGGGTCACCTCGCTCCAGATCCTCCAGCAGGCCGAGACCAAGGGTCTCGACATCATCGCCTTCACCGACCACAACTCGGTCCGTGGCTATGCCGAGATGTGGCGGGAGATCGAGGACCTCGAGCTGCTCGAGCACCTGAACCGGCTCCAGCCGGCCGAGACCCAGCGACTGACCGAGTACCGCCGCCTGCTCGGCAAGGTCCTCGTCCTGCCCGGTTTCGAGTTCACCGCCACCTTCGGCTTCCACATCCTGGCCATCTTCCCGGAGGGCACGTCGATCCGGTTGATGGAGCACCTGCTGATGCTGCTCAACGTGTCGGAGGATCGCTTCGGCAGCGGCGAGGTGGGCGCCACGACCGATGTCTTGAAGACCTACGAGACCCTGGCCGACCACGGCGCCCTCGTCATCGGCGCCCACGTCAACTCCACCCACGGCGTCGCCATGCAGGGTCTCCGCTTCGGTGGCCAGACCAAGATCGCCTACACCCAGGACGCCCACCTCCACGCCCTGGAGGTGACCGATCTCGCCCTCGGCGATCACCGCCGCTCGACCGCCCGCTTCTTCAGCGGCGGCAAGTCGGAATATCCCCGCCGGATGCACTGTATCCAGGGGTCGGACGCCCACCGCCTGGTCCGCGACCCGGCCCGCGACACCCAGCTCGGCATCGGGGACCGGGCGACCGAGGTCCTGCTGACGGACGTCAGCTTCGCGGCGGTGAAGGCGCTCTTCGCCTCCGACGACTTCGACCGGACCCGCCCCTTCGTCGACCGCTCCGAGGTGGTCGAACACGTCCTGCGGGCCCGCTCCGAGGGCAATTCCCAGGGACACGCCTTCCACGAGAGCTACACCACCAAGCGGGCCGGGACCTCGACGATCGTCAAGGAGATCGTCGGTATGGCCAACGCCGACGGCGGCACGATCTACGTCGGTGCCAGCCCGTTCGAGAAGCGCCCCATCGCCGGGATCGAGGACGAGGTCGCCGCCATCGCCGAACTCGAGCGGGACATCGCCGCCAAGGTCGTGCCCGCCCTCGACGTGGTGTTCGCCTCGTTCACCCTCGACCAGAAGACGCTCCTCTCGATCACCGTCCTCCCCGGCCCCGACCGGCCCTACGCCTACGGCGGCGACGCCATCCTGGTCCGGGTCAACGGTGAGACGACCAGTGCCTCCCGCGACCAGATCGTGGGCATGGTCCGCGCCGCGGCGGAGCAACGCGCCAGTTCCCCGGACGCCAGCCTGCCGCCCCTCCCGGTGGTCGTCCCGGCCGCGAGCGCGAGCGAGACCGGGTCCGGTCCAGCGGGAGATGCCGGCGATGCCCCTGCCCGCCGAGGCCGCCCGGTGCCGACCACGAATCGCCAGACCGGTCGCCCGGCCCGAGACAACGGCGTACCGGCGGCGGCCGCCCCTGCCCGAACGGTGCCCGCCCCGGTCAAACCAGAAGCCATCGGATCGGACCAGGCGCCGGCGCTGATCATGGAGGACGCGGGCCCAGACCCGATCGCGCCCGCCAGCGGGGTCGAGATCCTGACTAGCTACGACATCGCCGGGGAACGGTTCTACACCGTCCACGACCTGCGTCATGGCCGGTTCGTCTCCAACGTCCCGGCTCGCTCCGAGCAGCGCCTCTGGCGATACGCGATCGCCCGGTGGGAAGAGCAGCGCGAAGACCCGGGCACCATCCGCTGGATGGGCGACCGCGGCTACCTCCAGAGCTACCGCGCCCGCGGGGGAGACTACCGCCACAACCTCGCCTACCGGGACCACGAGGGCTTGCGCTTCTTCTACGGCGTGAATGGTGTCGACCTCGACCCTGCCTGGTCCGAGGCGATCCCCGAGACCGCCTACCGCCGGACGGGCCCGTCCCGGGCCGGCGACCCGGAGGCCGACGGGACCGTGCCGGCTCTCACCGCGGGCGCCCGTACCCGCCGCTCCTGACCGCGGTCCGGGGCGACTCCCGGCTCTCCTCCGTGGCGGCCCGGTCGGACCCGGACACGCCGACGGGCTGACCATGTTTGGTCAGCCCGTCGCGTCATGACCAATTCCCGTCACGCCCCGCGGGCGGGACCTCTGCCTACGCCTCGCGCCCGATCACGACCACGTCAGCGTCGAACAACACCGGCAGCCTTCCCGTCCACGGTCCCTGCCGGGTGCCTTGGAGCCACGGCTTCTGCACGAAGGCCTGGAGCCAGTTCCCGATCGGCACGTAGACCGCATTCTCCAACGCCAGCGCCTCGGCCTGCTGGTAGAGGTCGTTCCGGGTCGCCTCGTCCTGCTCGATGTCCGCCTGGCCGACCATCTCGTCGAACGACGCCGCGTCCGCCCCCGGGTCGAAGTCCTCCGACACCGCCTCCAGGTCGGTCGACCAGTTGTAGTAGCCCTCCATGAACTGGGACCCGGGCCGCAGGGCGTAGCTCAGCAGTTGCGGCGTCTCGGTGACGCTCCACCACCAGGGCATGTCCAGTTGCAATCCCCCCTCATCCTGCCGCCGCTGGTCGATCTGGTCGGCTTCCAGCGTGGCGTCCAGCCGGATGGTGATGCCGAGTACGTCCTGGATGGTGGTCAGGAACTGGGCGGTCCGCTCGATCTCGGCCGGGTCGTCCGACGCGGCTTGGTAGAAGACGATCTCCGGGAACCCCTCGCCGTCGGGGAAGCCCGCGTCGGCGAGTCCTTGCCGCGCCGCGTCCGGGTCGTAGGCCAGACCCTCGGGCGCCTGGTATCCGCTCAACGACTCGACCACCGGCGGGGTGAAGGCCGTCGCCGGTTGGAACGTTCCGAGTTGGATCTCGGTCGCCCACCGCTCACGGTCGACCGCCCGGGCGAACGCGCGCCGGACCCGGACATCGTTGAACGGTTCCTTCGTAAAGTCCATCGCCAGCGACCGGGTGCTGCCCGGCGTCTCGATCACCCGGAGTTCGGCCGCGAGCGTCTCGTCGGCCCGCACCTCGTCGATCAGGGAGATCGAGACATCGGCCGAGATGGCCTCGTCGTCCCGGTACAGTTGGAGCGCCACCTGGTGCGCGTCCGGTCCATTGAGGATCTGCCAGGTGAGCCGGGTCAGCGACGGTGAGGCGCCGCCATAGTAATTGGGGTTCGGCTCCATCACCACCCGTTCGTCGGGCGCGAACTCGGTGACCCGCCACGGACCCGTCCCACCGTCCGCGAGGGCCAGTTCGCCGTCGGCCTCCAGTGCCGCCGGGTCGATCACGTCCCAGACGAACGCGGCCAGTTCCGAGGTGAAGTACGAGTACGGCTCCGACAGGGTGATCTCGACCGTGGCGTCGTCGATCGCCGCGAACCCGATCTCCTCACTGTCACCGGTGACATAGGCATCAAACCCGGTCACGGCGCTCATGAACTCGCTCATCGGCGAGAGCTGGGCCGGGTCCAAGGCCCGCCGCCACGAGGTCACGAAGTGCTCGGCGACCACCGCGGTGCCATTGGCATAGGCCGCGTCGGGGCGGATCTTGAAGGTGTAGACCAGGCCATCGTCGCTGACCGTGTAGCTCTCCGCCAGGTCCTCGACGACCCCCCCCATCTCATCGAAGCGCAGCAGCCCGCCCCAGACATTGGGGTACATCACCCAGAACGGTCCCCAGTTGGGCGCCCGGTGCGGGTCCAGGACGACGGTCTGGCCAAAGGGCAGGAGGGGGATCGACAGTTCGACATCCGTCTCCGGCTCGCCGTCCTGGGCCATCGCGAGGGTCGCGGCTCCCCACCCGAGGGCAGGCACCGCCCCCGCGGCGCGCGGCATCAAGGCCGCCGCCGTCGCGATCGCGGACACGCGGACTAGGTCTCGCCGCGATGTCCCCGGCATCCCCGAGGCAAGGGTGCGGACCAGGCGCGAGACATCGTCTCGGCCGGCCGTCGTGCGCACGGCATGGGATCGTGTCGATGCGTCGGTCATGCTGGCTTCCTCCTCGGTAATCGCTCGCGCGGCGGGCGGCGCCGGGCACGGGGTGCGGCCCGCGGACTCGGGCGGGATCGGGCTCACCCGCCGCCAGAAGGGTTCGTCAACGTACCACGTTCGCTCCCCGTGGCACCACCGGGACACGCGGGATCAGTTCTCCCACGGGGCCTCACCAGTAATACGCGCGGCGCGGGTCACCGGTTCCGGCACGAGCCCGAGACCTGGCAGGACGGCCTGGGTCGATCGCCATCCCGGACCATGTGGTCCGCCGCCCGGACGTGCGGGGGGGCGGACCAGCCTCGCCGGTCCGCCCCCGTGCGCCGCTCACCATAAGGCTGGCGAAACCGCCGGCCGGACCCTACTCCGCGATGGTGATGATCAGGCTCGTGCCCCGGACATCGTCGTCGCGGGTGAAGGAGACCATGCCCAATGCCTGGATCGCGGAGAGATCGAGGTCCTGAAACGCCTCCGCCTCAGCCTCCGGCGACGCTTCGGCACCGCCGAAGGCGTCCTCGCAGGCCTCACCATCGAAATCCTGGTCGAGGTCGAACAGGGAGGGGTCGTCATCATACGCGGCCTGCGCCTCTTCCTGTGAATCGTACTCATCGCAGGCTGGACTCGCGTCCGCGATCGTCGCGGTATCGTCGGACTCGCCGGCGAACGAGGCCAACGTCTGCGTCAGGGCGATCAACTCTGCCAAGTTCAGGTACGTGACCGAACTGTGCTCCTCCGGCAGCAGGGCCATCGTGTCCTGGTATTGCGGGTCATCCGCCAGCGAGGTCGCTGGCCCCTCGAGCACCGTGGCGATCGATTCGCCCAGACCGAGGAGGAATTCCTCATCGATGACACCAAACTCGATCTCCAGCGGGACACCGGAGCTGGCATCGCTGATCACCGTGACCTCGGAGCCGTCTTGGTCGCGCGTCTCGACCGTGGTCGTCTCCCCGACGGAATCCGTGATGAACCCCGTCAGGGCGGTCAACGAGTCCCGCATCGTCTCCGGGTCGGAGATGCCAGACAGGAAGATCGCGAACAAGCTGTCGCCGGACATCAGCGTGGCGATGTCGGGGACCGTCAAAGCCAGGGCGAACTCGCCGGTGAACAGGTCCACGAAGTCGGTCTGGAGGTTGAATCCCAGCTCTTCCTCGGCTTGGGCGAACTGCTCCTCGGCATACTCCTCCGGCGTCGTCCCGTCGTCGGGCCCGGTCCCGGCCTCCTCGCCGTTCACGCTCTGGGCGATCAGCAGGGCGATCACGTCCAGCGTGCCGGAAGCGCCGAGTTCCTGTCCGTCCACGAACAGCAACGTGTCGTCGGGAACCCGCTCGTCGTAGGTGGGGTCGAAGTTCCCACCCGTCGGCAGCTCGGCCGCACCCTCGATCGGCAGCGAGATCGAATCGAGCCGGAATCCCGGGTCATCGGCCCAGACGACCAGGCCGGTGTGGGCGTCGAACGCCGCCAGGTCCTGGCCAGCCAGGCTGCTGAACGCTTCGCCGTCCGGATCGGACTCGATGGCTTCCCCGATCGTCGGGCCGTCGATGTAGGCGAAGAGCAGGAACTCGTCGTTCAGGTCGGACTGGACCGCCCCGAACGCCTCGACGTCGGCCAGCGGGGCCGTGGTGCCGGCGTCCACGTCGATGAACGGCTCGATGTCGGCGGCCGTGGAGGAGATCACGGTGAAGTCGCCGATCCGGGCGATGGCTGTGCCATCGGATGGGGAATCTTCATCCGGCGCGGCTTCGATGGTCACGCCTTCGTACTCGGTCTCCTCGACCGAGGTTCCATCTTCGTCGGCGTTTTCCTGGAGCAGGGTCTGCGCCTGGGCATGAGCCGCGTCCGGATCGGACGCCCGGACCACGAGCGCGAAGCCGGCCACCTGGTCTTCGTCTTCGGCGACCGGAGAGGCCTCGTCGTCGGCGACCTCGTCGGCGTCCGATCCCGTTGCCGAGCTCGTGCCCATCAAGGTGTTCGAGATCGCGAGGTCGGTCACGACGAAGGCGACCTCGCCCCCGAGGAATGGAGCGAGCAACTCGTCGGAACTCGTCTCAGCCTCCGAGTTGGCCTCCTCGAACGCCATGTCGAGGATAGGAGTCAAGCCCGCCCGATCGAGCAGGTCCTGAGCCCGGGTGAACTGGTCGGCCTCGGTGTCGAGGGTCAGTGCCGCGTAGAGCAGCGAGGATTCGGGGGCGATCGTCGCCGTCGAGAGCATGCTGTCCTGGGCATCGACCCGCGTGGGCCTGACGCCGAGGGCCGCCGACAGGACCATGGTCCCCAGCATGGCGAAGAGGACCGCGAACGAGACCAACGGGTGTCGCCGACGGACTCGTGCCCTGCGATATGGAGGCGAGACGTTCATCATGTACTCCCGACGCTGCCGCAAAAGACCTACCGGACCCAACACCCGATGGTGTTGTGGGGCCCTGCCCACTCTAAGTCGCCCCCCGGGCCGCGTCAAGCAATCAGCGGCGGAAGAGCGCGAGCGCGATGGTCAGCACGACGCTGAGGATGATCGAGGTCACGATCGGGATCGCGACCGTCACCGGGCCCCGCCGGAACACCAGGTCGCCGGGGAGTTGCCCCAACCGTCGCACCAGGGGAATCGACACCCCCGTCACCAGGGATACGCCGACGATCGCGAGCGCGACGCCGGCCACGATCAGGATCCGGCCAACGACGTGGGGGTCAATCATAGGAGAATGGTAGCGCTACAGTTTTTCCAGCGGGG
>JACCVE010000419.1 GCA_013698285.1 Chloroflexia bacterium
CTCGATGTGCTCCACCGGCACGGGAGGCACCGGCCAGCCCGGCTCGCGTGGCTCCTGGTCCAGCGACTCCCGGTCGGCGGCGACCGTGGTCAGTGTCTCGTTCAACAGGGCGACCCGCTCGGACCACGGGTTGCCCGCCTGCCGCGCCAATTCGCCCTGCTCGACATCGAAGCGGAGCCCGTCGCGGCGGCGGACCAATTCGTCGAATCGTCGTTGACGCCGGGCGTCCGTTCCCGCTCCCCGCGGCATCGAAGTCGTTGGCCGGGGCCGAGGCAGGCTACCGTCGTGGCGAGCGGTGCGGGCCCCCTCGGCCACGACGACATCCCGGCCATCGGCGGCCGGGTCAGATCGTCCTCGCCAGAACTGCCAGCGGACCATGGGCCTCACTCACCCCGAGTTCCGAGATCCGCGCGGCCGTAGCCGCTGCATCCCATCACGCGACCAGTGTGACACAGCGGGGACGGCGGGTTGGGCCGCTTGACCTTCCCCGGCCGGGGGAGAACAATGCCGGTGCGCCGCATGTGGGGAAGCGATCAGACGCGAGGTGGGGGCAGGCATGGGTGCTGGTGGTCGGACGACGACCGGGGATGTGGTGTTGGGCGCGATGTGGCGGCCGGGCCCGGCGGAGCGGGAGCGCAGTCGCCTGCTCGACTTCGTCGCCGCGTTGGGCCTGGACGGGGTCGATGCCCTCCAAGTGAGGGCCGAAGCTGACCCGGGCTGGTATTGGGACGCGGTCGTCCGCTACCTCGACATCGGGTTCCACCGACCCTACCGGCAGGCACTGGACCTGAGCCGGGGCCTGCCCTGGGCGGAGTTCTTCCCCGGCGGGGGCTATACGTACCTCACAGACGCGGTCATTCGGCCCGCCGCACGGGAGCCGGACCGGGTGGCGATCGTCTGGGAGGGTGACGATGGCGCCTCGCGTGGCCTGACCACGTCGGGGCTGGCGGCCGAGGTCTCCCGATGCGCGGCGGGCCTGTCGCGGCTCGGCATCCGGCGCGGGGACCGGGTCGGCATCTTCCTGCCGATGATCCCTGAGGCAGCGGTGGCGGTCCTGGCCTGTGGCTGGGTGGGGGCGATCATCGTCCCGATGTTCTCGGGATACGGGCCGGAGGCGGTCGCCAGCCGGCTGCGCGACGCCGGGGCAACGACGCTGGTCACGGCCGACGGGGCCCGTCGCCGGGGCTCGACGGTGCCGATGAAGGCCACCGCCGATGCCGCGCTGGCCCTCGCGCCGGAGGTCGGCCGCTGCGTCGTGGTCCGTCGCACGGGTCAGGACGTGCCGATGGTGGCGGGCCGGGATACCTGGTGGGACGACCTGCTCGTCCCCACGACCGACGACGTGCCATCTGACCCCATCCCGACGGACGCCAATGAGCCATACATGGTGATCTACACCAGCGGCACGACCGGGGCACCGAAGGGGGCGGTCCACGTCCACGCCGGGTTCCCGCTCAAGGCGGCCCACGACTTGGCTTTCTGCTTCGATACCGGGCCGGGCGACACCCTCTTCTGGCTCAGCGATCTGGGATGGATGATGGGACCCTGGCTGCTCGCCGGCGGCCTGATCGCCGGGGCGACGGTGGTGCTCTTCGAGGGGACGCCGGAGTTCCCCGCGCCGGACCGGATCTGGGAGCTGGTCGCCCGGCACCGGGTCACGGTGCTGGGACTGGCCCCGACGGTGGTCAGGGCGCTGATGCCGCACGGGGACGACTGGCCAGCCAGGCACGACTTGTCGTCGCTGCGCGTCCTCGGCTCGACCGGGGAGACCTGGAACCCGACGCCCTGGCGGTGGTACGCCGAGCGGGTCGGGGGCGGGCACTGCCCGGTGATCAACTACTCCGGCGGGACCGAGACGGGCGGCGGCATCGTCGGCTGCCTGACCGTCGCCCCGGCGGTGCCGGGAGGCTTCACCGGACCGGTGCCGGGGATGGCCGCCGACGTGGTCGATGACGCGGGCCGGCCGGTCCGTGGCGAGGTCGGCGAACTGGTGGTCCGGCAGCCATGGGTCGGGATGACGAAGGGGTTCTGGGGTGACCCAGACCGCTACCTGGCGACGTATTGGTCCCGGTTCCCGGATGTCTGGGTCCATGGCGACTGGGCCGAGATCGGCGACGACGGCTGGTTCCTGCGGGGCCGCAGCGACGATACCCTCAACATCGCCGGCAAGCGGATCGGCCCGGCCGAGCTAGAGTCGGCGGCCGTGAGCCACCCGCGGGTGCGAGAGGCCGCCGCGATCGGCGTTCCCCACCCGGTCAAGGGCGAGTGCGCGGTCGTCTTCGTCGTTCCGGCCAAGGCGGCTGGAACGGGTGCTGGAGACGACCTGGCCCTGGCAGGAGAGGTCCGGAAGTCCGTCGCGGCCCAGCTCGGCGCCGCGCTTCGGCCGGACGCCGTCCACGTCCTCTCCGACCTGCCCCGGACACGGAACGGGAAGATCATGCGCCGGCTGCTGCGCGCCGCCTACCTCGGTACGTCGCCGGGAGATACGTCGGCGTTGGAGAATCCGGCGGTGCTGGAGGAGGTGGCGGGGATGGGGCCTGCCGGATGAGCGGGCGATCGCGGTTCCGCCCAATCGTCTGACCGGTGCGTCCTCGCCGGCCGACCTGGTCCGGAGAGATCGTCGTATCATGGGCATCGCTTGGCTGTGCGCGTCAGCGTCACGCGTCACGACGAGGGTGGTGTCGAGCGGTTGGCGTCGTCGTGTGAAGAGGCATACATGGGATCGGATCGTTTGGGGCGAGAACAGCTCCACGGCACGCGAATGGTCGAGCGGGAGGCGGAGCTCCCTTCCGTTCGCGCCAAGGAGCGGCAGGAACGGGCGTTAGAGTTCGGGCTCGAGTCGGCCGCCTCCGTGCGAGATCGCAAGATCCCCCTCTTCAACCGGGCCGCCGGGCGGGGCAATGGCTGGACCTTCGTCGGGATGCCGTTCCAAGAGGACATGCGGGAGCTCGCGGATCAGGACGTGGCCTTCGTCGGCGCCCCGCTCGACGCCGGCACGACGTACCGGCCGGGGACCCGATTTGGCCCGGACGCCCTGCGCCGCATCTCCCAGCTCGCGGCCTTCACCTACAACGTCGAACTCGGCATCGACCTGCACGAGTCGCTGGACATGGTCGACTGCGGCGACGTCAACGTGATGCCGGCCAACATCGAGAAGAGCTTCGACCAGATCGATCGGGCCGTGGCCTACATCCATGAGCGGGGTATCTTCCCGGTCATCCTCGGCGGAGACCACTCGATCGGCTACCCCGACATCCGGGCCCTGGCGCCCTACGTCGATGGAAACATCGGGATCATCCACTTCGACCGCCACAGCGACCTCTCGGAATACAACATGGACGAGCGGATGCACGGCACCCCGTTCTTCCACGCCACCAATATCCCCAACGCCCCGGCGACCAATCTGGTCCAGGTCGGGATCGGTGGCTGGACCAGCTCCCGCTCGGGCGTGCAGGTCTCCCGCGAGCGGCGCGCGAGCGTGATCACCCTGACCGACGTCGACCGGTGGGGCGTCGACCGGGTCGCCGAGCTGGCCCTGGAGCTTGCCTGGAAGGATGCCAAGGCCGTCTTCCTGTCGTTCGACATCGACTCGATCGACCCCGCCTTCGCCCCCGGCACCGGCACCCCGATGTCCGGTGGCCTGCTGCCCCGCGAGGCGTTGCGGATGCTCCACCTCGTGACGCGGGAGGGTCTGGCCGGGATGGAACTGGTCGAGGTGGCGCCGCAGTACGACATCAGCGACATCACTTCCGGCCTGGGAGTCCACATCATCCTCGATGTCCTGGCCACCCTGGTCAACGAGGGCAAGCTTGGCCGTCGCCCTGACGCCACCGTCAAGGCCGATGCCGAGGTGGCCCGGGTCGATGACCAGGTCACGCCCGCGGGGGGGTAGTGTCAACGGGCGCTCCGGACCGAGTCACGGGGATGTGGGTGGGTCCGGCGCGTGGTCCAGTTCCCGACCAGTGTTGCCTTGTGACGCTGCCGTACCCGGTGGCATCATTGGTCCATGCCCGATCAGGTCGCGACTGAGCCGTTCGGTACCCAGCGGCGTCTCCCGGTCCCCAGGCCGGGCCTGATCCAGCGTGCCGGAGCGTCGGACCACCTGGCCCAGCCAGCCCAGGACATGCGTGTGTCCGGAGTGGCGGTCGATGCGTCCGATCGGCCCGGGTCACCCGGGGTCGGTCCGGAGGACATCGTCCGGACGCATCGCCGGACACGTACCCGCACCCAACGGGTCTGGAGGTGGTTCTTGCCGGCGTTCATCTCGATGCTCCTGTTGCCTCCCCTCCTGGGAGTCGCCCTGATCGCCACCATCTACCGGCAGGCCCGGACCGACGAGGCACGGCCCGTCCAGGCGATCGTGGTCCTCGGCGCGGCCCAGTACAACGGCCGGCCGACCTCCGTCCTGCGGGCCCGGCTCGACCACGCCCACGCGCTCTGGGAGCGGGGCCTGGCACCGGTGATCGTCCTGACCGGGGGACAGCAGCCGGGCGACGTGACGACCGAGGCCGAGG
>JACCVE010000425.1 GCA_013698285.1 Chloroflexia bacterium
CAACAAGCAGGACCGCAAGAGCTACTTCTACCCGGACCTGCCGAAGGGCTACCAGGTCTCACAGTACGACCTGCCCCTCTGCGTCGGCGGCCAACTGCGCTTCGACTCGGGCGGGGAGGAACGCCGGGCCGGGATCACCCGCGTCCATATGGAAGAGGACACCGGCCGCCTGCTTCACCGAACGGGGGAGGACGGGTCGGACGTCAGCCTGGTTGACCTGAACCGGTCCGGCGTGCCACTGATGGAGATCGTCGGCGAGCCCGACCTGCGGTCCCCCCGCGAGGCGCGGGACTACCTCGAAGCCCTGCGCCAGGTGCTGCGCTACGCGGGCGTCTCGACCGGCAACATGGAGGAAGGGGCGTTCCGCTGTGACGCGAACGTCTCGGTCCGCCGGACCGGCGACCCCGAGTACGGCCAGAAGGTCGAGATCAAAAACCTCAACTCGTTCAGCGCCGTCGCCCGGGCCCTCGCCTTCGAGGAGAACCGGCAGCGCCGGGCGCTCTCCGCCGGCGAGGCGATCCCGCAGGAGACCCGGGGCTGGGTCGAGGACCGGGGCATCACCGTCAGCCAGCGCACGAAGGAACACGCCCACGACTACCGCTATTTCCCGGAACCGGACCTACCGCCGCTTCGGGCGACGGCCGAGATGGTCGAACGGGCCCGGGCCGAACTGCCCGAGCTGCCCGCCGTGAAGCGACACCGCTTCGTCGAGACGATGGGCCTGACCCCCTACCTGGCTGGGGTCCTGACTGCCGAGCGCTCGGTCGCGGACGAGTTCGAGGTCGCGCTTCGCGGAGACCCGGCACCGGCGCGCGCGCGGGCGGCCGCCAACTGGATCGTCAACGATCTCGCGGGCCTCGCGGCGGCACGAGGATTGCCCTCGAACGAGTTGCCGCTATCCGGCGGCCAGCTCGCCGAACTGTTGGACCTCCTCGATGAGGGGGCCATCTCCGGCCGGGCCGCGAAGGATCTCCTGCTGAACCTCGCGCCCGCCGAGTCACCCCGGGCCGGGGCCGCTCGCCTCGGTCTGTTGACCCTCGATGACGACGGGATGATCCGCGATGCGGTCATGGCGACGATGGCCGCCTTTCCCTCCGCTGTCCAGGACTTTCGGGGCGGGAAACAGGCTGCCATCGGTCGTCTGATCGGTGAGACCATCAAGCGGACGGGCGGCCGGGCGAGCCCAGACGCGGTGCGAGAGACCCTGGTCAGCCTGCTGACCGGCGGTGCCGAGACGGACGGGGCGGCGCCGACGCGGTAAGGACGAACGAATCGGCCCCGATCGGGGTCGGCCACTATGAAAGGACCGGAGGCGGGATGATCGTCACGGATGACATCGGCGCGCGACGCGGCGCGAACGTGGACACGGTGGACCGGGTACAGATGCCGAGCGGACCGGTCCAACCCACCGCCCAGCGAGACCTGTTCGACACCGCCATCGAGCAGTTCCACATCGCGGCCGACGTGATCGGCCTCGATGACGACATGCGCCGGATCTTGGAAGTCTGTCAGACCGAACTGACGGTGAACTTCCCGGTCGAGATGGACGACGGCTCGGTCCAGGTCTTCACCGGCCACCGGATCCAGCACAACAATGGCCCCGGGCCCACCAAGGGCGGCATCCGTTACCACCAGGACGTCACCATCGGCGAGGTCCGGGCCCTGGCGATGTGGATGACCTGGAAATGTGCCGTCGTCGGGTTGCCGTTCGGCGGGGCGAAGGGTGGGGTCCGGGTCAACCCGAAGCTGCTCTCGCAATCCGAGCTGCAGAACCTGACCCGGCGATATACCGCCGAGATCTCTTCCATGATCGGTCCCACCCGCGACATCCCGGCCCCTGACGTCAATACCAATCCCCAGATCATGGCCTGGCTGATGGATACCTACTCGATGCAGGTCGGCTATTCCGTCCCCGGCGTGACGACGGGGAAGCCGTTGGTCCTCGGTGGGTCGGCGGGACGGAACGAGGCGACGGGCCGCGGCTGCGTCTTCGCGATCGAGTCGGCGGCCAAGGCCCTCGACCTCGACCTCTCCTCCACCCGGACCGCGGTCCAGGGGTTCGGCAACGCGGGATCTATCGCGGCGGGCCTGATGGCCGATGGGGGATCACGGGTCGTCGCGGTCAGCGACTCGCGGGGCGGCACGGCGAATCCGGCCGGGCTCGACCTGGCTGCGGTCCACGAGCACAAGCGGCGCACCGGGAGCGTGATCGGCTTCGCCGGGGGCGAAGACATCTCGAACCGCGAGGTGTTGGAAGTCCCCTGTGAGGTGCTGATCCCGGCCGCGCTGGAGAACCAGATCGACGCGGACAACGCGACCCGCATCCAGGCCCGGATCGTGGCCGAGGCGGCGAACGGGCCGACGTCTCCCGGAGCTGACGATATCCTCTACGACCGGGGCATCTTCGTGATCCCCGACATCCTGGCCAACGCCGGCGGGGTGACCGTGTCCTACTTCGAGTGGGTCCAGGCGATCCAGGCGTTCCCCTGGACCGAGTCGGACGTGAACACCCGCATGCGGGAGATCATGGACCGGGCCTTCGCCGGGGTCCACGAGACGGCGACGACTCACGGTACGCACATGCGGACGGCCGCCCTAGTCCGGGCGATCGGCCGGGTGGCCGAGTTCACCCGCGTGCGTGGCATCTTCCCATAATCTCACGGGTCCCAGCCACCGAACGAGCGGTAAGGCTGCAACGGCTGGATGGGGCGACCTCAATGCTGGGGTCGCCCCGTTTCGTGGTTGGCTCAGCAGTCGGTGCAGAGGAGGCGGCGAAGCTCGTCCTCCTGATCGACGCGGGTGACGGCGATCACGTCGTCGCCCGGCAGCAGCTCGGTCGCGGCGGTGGGGACGGTGACGTGGTTGCCGCGCGAGATGGCGGCGATGACGCAATCGACCGGCAGGTCGATCTCGCCGATGGCCTTGTGGGCGACCACCGACTCGTCCGTGATCCTGGCTTCGACCATCGCCAGGTCGGCGTGGCGCAGGCTGAGGAGGTGGAGGAACGGGCGGTCCGGGATCGATTGCTCGATCAGGTGCAGGATGTGATTCGTCTGGCTGACAGTCACGTCCACGCCCAGCATCCGGAAGAGTTGTTCGTTCTTCGGGTTGTTGACCCGGGCGATCGTCTTGGCGACGTGGAATTTCTGGCGAGCGGTTTGGCAGACGACCAGGTTGTCCTCGTCCTCCCCGGTCACCGCGATCACGACGTCGGCCCGGGCCGCGCCGGCCGAGGCGAGCGTGACCGCCTCCGCGCCGTCGCCGGTCAGGACCACCGCGCCAAAGGTGTCGGAGACCAAGTTGGCCTTCTCGGGGTTTCGTTCGATCAGGAGGACTTCGTGGCCCTCTTCGAGCAGTTGCTTGGTGAGGTAGAAGCCGACCTTCCCCCCGCCGACGACGATGTTGTACATCCGCTCAATCCTCGAGACCGCGCCGGGGGACGGCGCCGATGACATGGTCCAAGATCATGGCCGAGACCGTGGTGGTCGGGCAGACCGTGGTCAGTCCCAACCGGCGATACGTATCTTCTCGGACCGGGTCGTAGATGCGGCAGATCACCTCGGGCACGTCGAAGATCATCCGGGCCACCTGGGCGGCCATGATGTTCCGGTTGTCGCCGTTGGTGACGGCGATGAAGACGGTGGCCGACTCGATCCCGGCCGACCGCAGGACATCCTCGTCGATGCCCGTCCCGATGATGGTGTCGCCGGGGAACTCGGGCGGCAGGCGTCGGAACGCTCTCGGGTCGGTATCGACGACGGCGACGTCATGGCCATTGTGGGCGAGGTTCGAGGCGACCCGGGCTCCCACCCGGCCGCATCCCATCACGACGACTCTCATATTGATCCTTCTGGGCTGCCGTGTGGTGCCGTGGCGGACCTCCCTCGTCTCACGAGAGGGGTTCCCGGACCAAGATCACCTCGCAGGGGGCGTGTTTGAGGACGTATTCGACCGTATGGCCCAAGGTCATCCGGCCGTGGACCTTGCGGACCGTGGCGGCGAGGACGATCGCGTCGGCGTGACGTTCGACCGCCTCGTCCACGATCGCCGCTCCGGCGGCCCGGGCCTGCAAGATCTCGGTGGAGACGCGGGCGAAGCGGGGCCGGTTCGGCCGACCGCCCGAGGCGAGGCGCTCGGCCCGGCCCAGGATCGCCTCGCCGGCGCTGACCTCCAGGGGGAGGTCGGCGTCGAGCGACATCGACTGGAGAACCTCGACCACGTAGACCAGGGTGACCCTGGACGATTCCCGGTCCGCGAGATGCCCGAGCAGGTCGAGGATGCGCTCATCGTCGATCCCGCCGGAGAGTGGCACGACGACATTGCTTAATGACGTTGGCATTGGGACGAGGTCCTGACGAGCGAGGAGCGGATGCTGGTCCGCCGCTTGGGGCAACCGGAAGTATGCGCCTCCCGGGCGAGGGCCGCAATGCGCCGGCGACCAGGGTGCCGGGCCTTCAGATGCCGTGGCTGAGCCGGTTCATCAGCACGTCGGGGAGATTGGCCAGCGCCATCTGACGTTGGGTCTTGGCAATGTCGTACTCCACGCGGCGAGCGGTCAAGGTCCGCGCCACGGTGTCCAGGATGGAGAAGGCCGCGCGGGGATCTCGGTCTCGCGGCTGGCCCACGCTGCCGGGATTGATCAGGAACCGGGCCCCAGAGAGTTCCAGCACGTCACCGTCGCGAAGTTGCCCCAGCTCGGCATGGGAGGCACCGGGCCGGAGGGCGGCGAACATGGCGACGTGGGTGTGGCCGATGAAACAGGCGTCCGTGTCGAAGTGGCCGAAGTTGTCGGTCGCGATCGGGACGCTGGTGACGTATTCCCAGACTGGGCTCCGGGGGCTGGCATGGGCCAGGGTGTATCCCTCCGCGATCGTCATCGCCGGCAGGCTGCCGAGATACTCCTGGTGATCCATCCCGAGCTGGTGGGCCGTCCACCGGCCGGCGGCCTCGGCGGCGGGGTTGAACTCTGCGAGGTCGATGTCCCCGAGGCAGGCCAGGTCGTGGTTGCCGACCAGCACCTGGTTGTCCGGGCGGGTGAACGTGAGGTCGACCATGGTGTCGACGCATTCCCGGGGCCGCGGACCGTATCCGACGGTATCACCGAGATTCCAGATCGCATCGACCGCCGGTGCCGCCTCGAGGACCGCCTGGAGCGCGGCGAGGTTCGCGTGGATATCCGAGATCACGAGCACGTTCACCCTGGTCGCCGTCTTTCTACCGTCCGGCCCGTGGCCCGGGCACGCGATCGCCAAGCGGCGCGAGTCTTGCGTCAACTGCCATACGAGAGCCACCGCAGTATACGGACGACGGCGACGGCTCACAAGACCACGGCCGTCACGGATCGACGGGACGTGCTACGGTGCCGACCCGCCAGGGTCCGCGACGCGCGGGCATCGATCGGAGGAAGTGACGGATGGACGACGTGAAGATGCCGGGTGACGGGCCCTGGACAGTAACGGAGACGGTGACCAACGGCGTCGCCGAGCCCGAGATCACCACGACCCGGGCGATCGCGATCGCGGCCGGGGCGGCGGCGTTGGCCGGTGGGATCTCGGCGCTGTTCTCTCGCCGGCCGCCCGAGCCGGTCGATACCAAGATCGGGGCGCACGTCGGCGCCGCGGTGGAACGTGCCGTGGGACTCGCTCTGACCGGTAGTGACCAGGTCGCGAAGATCGCGGGCCAGGGTCTGGCGACGGGCCGGGACGCGGTGAGCGAGCGGACGGGAACGGGGAAGGACGCCTTGGGCGCCATCGCGGCGGGCGCGAGTTCGCTCGGCGCGAAGGCGAACGACGTCCGGGAATCTGAAGCGACGCGGGTCCTAGACGGTTATGGCTCGGCCCGGGACAGCTCCCAACGGGGCGGGCAACGGGTAGCGGAGGAGATCGAGAACCTCACGCGACGCCTCCAGTCCCTTGATCCGGCGCGATTCGGCTCGATCCTGCAAGGGACTCGCGGCAAGACGGGAGACATTATGGGTACGGCGGCAGAATCGCTCGCCGCGTCGCTCTCCACGACGTCCGGGAAGGCCCGGCAGGTGCTCCCTGAGGGGACGGGCCCGGCGGTCCGGGCGGTCGAGGCCCGGGCCAAGGAAATCGGACACCAGGTCGTGGCGGGTGGCGTGGCTGGCCGTGACCGTCTCGCCGACGCGCGCGGCGCCGTCAACGATGCTTCCCTGGACGCCGTCGGCGCCACGTTGCGCGACACATTGACGAAACTCCGCGATGACGTATCTCCGATCGTCCGCGACGCGGCGGTGCAAGCGGCGGCCCGGGCCATCGAGCTGTGGGAAACGGGCCGGCAGGATGCCCAGGATGCCCTGTCGGGCGACGCGCTCAAGGACGTGACGGGCAAGGCGACCGCGTTGACGGCCCGGGCAAGAGACACCACGGCGCACGCGGCGAGCCGGGCGAGTAACGTCGCGGTGGGCACGTCGGCCGAGCTTGCCGCCCGCACGGCGGACTTGGCGGCGCGTTCGGCCGATTCGCGGGAACGACTCCAGTTGGCTGGACGACACGCGGCAGCGGCCACGGGGGAGACCTCGAAGGAGGCCGGCTCGGCGGCGGTCTGGGCCGCGATCGCCGGCGGTATTGTCTACTATGCCCTGCTGGACGAGAAGCGGCGCGAGCAAGTCAACCGGTACGCGCAGTCCCTCTTCGGGGGTGCGCGGGAACTCGTCCGAGACATCCAGGGTTACGACGCCGACTTTTGATCCCGAACCGGTCTCGACCCGCTCGGGCGCGGTCGACCGGACACGGCGGGCTCGGCAAGGTTCGCGGGGCACCAATTCCACGTGATGGAGTCTCCATGTGGCCATGTGCCCGAATACGACCGTGACGACAGGTCCGGGACGTGGGTTCGTCGGCCCGGACCAACGCGGTCGTGACCGGGGAACCGATGCGCGATGACCCCGGGCTCGACTTCGGCGCGATCTCGTCGACCCTCCGGGATCACTACGGGTTGGGCACGGTCTCCGCGACGTTCCAGCCCGTCGGCCACGACCCTAACGCCAGCGTCTTCGAGGTCATGGCCGACGACGGCCGGGCCTATTTTCTCAAGGTCAGATCGGGACCGGTCCATGAACCCGGTCTCCTCGTTACCACTACGCTGACCGCACTCGGTATCCCGAACGTCCTCGCGCCGATTCAAACGGCAACGGGAGATCTCTGGTGCCCGTTGGCCGGGGTCAACGGGAGGACCGTGGTCCTCTATCCCTTCATCCGGGGCCAGAATGCTGCCAGCACCGGTCTGACGGATGACCAGTGGCGAACCTTTGGCCTCACCCTACGAACCATCCACGACCTGGGGACGAGCGACCCGGGTGTTCGGGCAGGACTCGGCCACGAGACTTTCGCCCTCCCTTCCGCCGCCCTCGTTCGCCGTCTCTCGCGGGTGATCGCCGAGTCACGATTCGACGACGGCATCGCTGAACGGTTCGCGGGATGGTGGCGAAGTGAGACTGATCGCATCGAACGACTGTTGGCCCGCGCCGGGACGTTGGGCCAAGCGCTCCGGTCCCGGTCGTTGGACGCGGTCCTCTGTCACGCCGACATCCACGCCGCCAACCTCCTGATCGCGGATGGTGGGGCGATATGGCTCGTGGACTGGGACGGACCCACCATCGCCCCCCGGGAGCGCGACCTGTTGTTCGTCGTCGGTTCCCGCATCGCCAGGGAAGTCCTCCCGCGGGAGGAAGACCTGTTCTTCGAGGGATATGGTCCGATCCAAATCGATCCGGCCGCGCTGGCCTACTTCCGCTACGAGCGGATCGTGGAAGACCTCGGCGAGTTTGGGAAGAGCGTCTTGTTGAGCAGCCACCTATCGGACGAGACGAGGGCGGGGGAGGCAGCCCTGGCGGCCAGCTTCTTCGGGCCAGACGGCGACGTCGACCGGGCCGAGATCGTTCCCCGGCGCCGCTGGCCGCCCGTTGAACCCGCGGCCTGACGACATGACGATATGACGAGGCCCGGCCGGCGGGTGAACGACGGACCGTGGGCCTACGCCGTCGCCTTCGCGGCGACGGCGCCGTGGCACCGCTTGAACTTCTTGCCGCTGCCGCACCAGCAGGGCTCGTTGGCGCCCACTTTGCGGCGCCGGACGGGAGTGTTCTCCTCGCCTTCCCGGTTGGTCGTCAGGGCCTCGGCGGTGATCCTGGTCTGGACCGGTTGCTCGGCGATCGCCGGCTTGACGCGGTACAGCGTGTGGACGACGTCGTGCTGGATATGGGCGAGGAGTGACTGGAAGTAGCGGAACCCCTCGGTCTTGTAGACGATCAACGGATCGCGCTGGCCGTACGCCTGGAGACCGACACCCTCGCGGAGTTCGTCCATCGCCGTCAGGTGCTCGACCCAGAGGCGGTCGATGACCGAGAGCATGACGTGCCGCTCGACCGTCCGCATCGTGTCCGATCCAAAACGGGCCTCGACCTCCGCGTAGGCGGCCATGGCGTCGTCGAAGAGTCTGTCCGCCAGCTCGTCGTCGTGCGTCTCCGCGAGGGCAGCTTCGGTCAGCGATGACTGGGGCACGAGGGCGATGTAGGCAGTGTGGAGCCCGGCGAGGTCGGAGACCGCCTCCCTGCCTTTGGCATCGGGCAGGAAGCGGTCCACCAGGCTCTCGACCTCACCGGTGATGAAGCCCTGGACGCGTTCTGCCACGCTGCCCGTCGGCGCGAGGTCCCCAGCCGCTTCTTGGTCGAGGAAAGACTCATCCACATCGTCGGTTTCGGCGTCTTCGCTACCGATGTCGCCATCAGGGGAGGGCGACGCGGCGGCACCGGAGACCACCAGTTGGCGGTCGCCATAGATGACCTCCCGGTGCTTGTTCATCACGTCGTCGTACTGGACGACGTGCTTTCGGAGGTCGAAGTTGTGTCCCTCGACCTTCGTCTGGGCGCTCTCGATCGACTTGGAGATCACCCGGTGCTCGATCGGGGTGTCGTCCTCCATACCGAGGCGTTCCATCAGGCCGACGATCCGCTCGGAGCCGAAGCGGCGCATGAGTTCGTCTTCGAGAGAGACGAAGAACCGGCTCGATCCCGGGTCGCCCTGGCGACCCGCCCGGCCCCGCAGCTGGTTGTCGATCCGGCGCGCCTCGTGTCGCTCGGTGCCGAGGATGTGCAGGCCGCCGAGCTCCACCACGCCCGGGCCAAGGACGATGTCGGTGCCGCGACCGGCCATGTTCGTCGCGATGGTGACCGCGCCCCTCAAGCCGGCCTCGGCCACGATCGCGGCCTCGCGCTCGTGCTGCTTGGCGTTGAGGACCTGGTGGGGAATGCCCCGTCGCTGGAGCAGGTCGCTGAGCAGTTCAGACTTCTCGATCGAGACGGTGCCGACCAGGACCGGCCGGCCGTCGGCATGCATCCGCTCGATCTCATCGACCACGGCAGAGAACTTGCCGCTCTCGTTCTTGAAGACGTAGTCGGGGGCGTCGTCGCGAATCATGTCCCGGTTGGTCGGGATCGGCACCACGTCGAGATTGTAGATCCGGATGAACTCTTCGGCTTCCGTCTTTGCCGTGCCCGTCATGCCGGCCAGCTTGCCGTACATCCGGAAATAGTTCTGGAATGTGATCGTCGCCATCGTCACGTTCTGGCGGCGGACGCGGACGTTCTCCTTGGCCTCGATCGCCTGGTGTAGGCCCTCGCTGTACCGCCGGCCCGGCATCAGGCGACCGGTAAACTCGTCGACGATGACGACCTCACCATCCTCGGTGACGACGTAGTCCTTGTCCCGGTGGAATACGGCCTGGGCCTTCAAAGCCTGTTCCAGGTGGTGGGTCAGTTCGGTATGGCGCTCGTCGTAGATGCTCTCGCCCTCGTGGATGTCGGGCACCAGGCTCTCGACCCGGTCGATGCCGTCCTCGGACAGTGAGGCGGTCCTGCTCTTGAGGTCGATCTCGTAGTGACGCGTCGGGCGGAGCTGGCGGACGACCTGGGCAAACTGGTAGTAGCGGTCCGTCGCCTGAGCGGCCTGGCCGGAGATGATCAACGGGGTCCGGGCCTCGTCGATCAGGATATTATCGACCTCGTCGACGATGGCGTAGGCGAGGCCGCGCTGGACCTGGTCCTCGGCCCGGACCACCATGTTGTCGCGCAAGTAGTCGAAGCCGAACTCGTTGTTGGTGCCGTAGGTGATGTCGGCGGCATAGGCCTCGGACCGGGAAATGGGACGGAGGAAGGCCAGGCGGGGGTCGGGCGATTCCCACTCCGGGTCGAAGAGGTAGGCCTCGTCGTGCTGGATACTGGCGGTGGAGAGGCCAAGGGCATGGTAGATGCGGCCCATCCAGGCGGTGTCGCGGCGGGCCAGGTAGTCGTTGATGGTGACGAGATGGACGCCGTGACCTTCCATGGCGTTGAGCGCCACGGCCAGCGTCGCGGTCTGGGTCTTGCCCTCGCCCGTCCGCATCTCGGCGATCTTGCCCCGGTGCAGGACGATGCCACCCATCAGCTGGACATCGTAGTGGCGCTGGCCGAGGACCCGCCGCGCGAACTCCCGGGTCGCGGCGAAGACCTCGGGGAGCAGGTCGTCGGTCGTCTCGCCCGCCTCCATTCGTTGCCGGCACTCGACCGCGAAGTCGCGGAACTCCTCGTCCGACATCGACTGGAACTCGGGCTCTAGACTATTGATCTCGGCGACGAGGGGGCCGAGGGTATTGATCGCCTTGGCGTCGGTGTCACCGAACACCTTCTTGAGTATCGAAACCATCCTCGGATTTTCCTCGAACGCATCCGTCATCGACCGGTGACGGGAGAGAGACCATGTCGGAACGACCCAACAAGTATACCGCGCCGGTGTCGCCCGGACCCTGTCTCGCGGGTTCTCGCCTCGCTCCCGGAGTGACATGATGCCCGCCTCGATCGAGTTCGCCAGCAAGGTCTACGCGGTCGTGGCCCTGATCCCGGCGGGCCGGGTCACGACCTATGGCCGGATCGCGGCCCACGTCGGGGACCGGCGCGGGGCTCGGATGGTCGGCTGGGCGTTGATGGACGTGCCCCGGGATCGAGACCTGCCCTGCCACCGGGTCGTGAACCGGGTCGGCCTCCTCAGCGGCGGCTGGCATTTCGGCCACCCGGAGGTGATGGCCGGCCTGCTGCGGGCCGAGGGCGTCGCCGTCAGCGACGAGTTCACGGTCAATCTGGCGGCCCACCTCTGGGACCCGGCCGATGAGCTATTCGAGGGGGAAGAGGCCGGCGTACCGCCCCTGCCTGATGGCGCCGTGCCCTGATCGGCGTCGGGCCCGCATGTCGTGGGCCGGACGATGACCGGGATCAACCGACTCGAGGCCGTTGGTGGTCCGGGGGAAGGTGCGACGAGGAGATGACGATCCGAGCGATGGAAGAGCGTGATGCGGACGAGGTCGTCCGGATGTCGCTCTTGGTCTGGGCGCCGGTCTTCGCGTCGTTCGAGCTCGTGTTGGGATCGGCGATCTACCGGCGAATCTATCCCGATTGGGAAGCGAGCCAGCGGGCCGCCGTGACCGCGGTCTGCCTGGACACCGAGTCGATCGAGGTCTGGGTCGCGACCGTCGGAGAGCCGGTCGCCGGGTTCATCGCTATCGGGATGGACCAGACCTCCCGCGCCGGGGAAGTCGAACCGCTCGCGGTCCAACTGGGTCACCAAGGACGCGGGATCGGGACCGCACTCAATACCTTCGCGCTCGCCAGGATGCGGGAGGCCGGGATGCGGTTGGCCGTCGCGGGGACGGGTGGCGACCCTGGCCACGCCCCCGGCCGGCGCTCATATGAAAACGCTGGGTACACGGGCTTGCCAATGGTGCGGTACTACCGGGACTTGTGATGCGGACGCCGCGTGGCCAGCGCGGGGTCATGTCGCGGCGACGGTCTCGTCCAGCCGCCGCACGTCCCCGCCGGCGAGCAGGCCGGGGAGGAGATCGATGCCCTCGGTGCCGAACTGATGATTGACGGGGGAGTGACCCGCTCCGATGGCGTAGCTGGCGAGCAAGGCCCGGGTGACGAAGGCCTTAGCGCCGGCGATCGCGTCCATCGGTGAGACGCCCCGGGCGAGCAGGGCGGTGATCGCGGCGGCGAAGGTGCAACCTGTGCCGTGGGTATTGTCGGTCACGACCCGGTCGGTGCTGAACCGGACGAAGCGCTCACCGTCGTAGACCAAGTCGTCTGGCGACCCGTCGCGGTGACCGCCCTTGATGACGACGAAGCGGGGGCCGAGGCCGTGGATGGCGATGGCGGCCCGACGGGCGTCGCCGTCGGAGGCGATCGCGAACCCGGCCAGGACCTCGGCCTCGGGGATGTTCGGGGTGACGATCTCGGCGTGCGGCAGGAGCGTCCCCTTCATCGCCTCGACCGCCGTCGGTTGGAGGAGGCGGGCGCCGCCCTTGGCGACCATCACCGGGTCGACCACGAGGTGGGGGATACCCCACGCTTCGAGCCGGTCGGTGACGTTCTCGATGATCGAGCGGCTGGAGAGCATCCCCGTCTTGACCGCGTCGGCGCCGATGTCCTCCAGGACGACGTCAATCTGGGCGATCACCACCTCGTCGGGCACCTCTGCGATGGCATAGACACCCTTGGTGTCTTGGGCGGTCACCGCCGTGACGACCGAGGTGCCATAGACGCCCAGCGCGGAGAAGGTCTTCAGGTCGGCCTGGATCCCCGCCCCGCCCCCGGAGTCGGACCCGGCGATGGTCATGGCCCGGGGCCGGCCATCACGGTTCTCGCCCGGCTTCATGTTCGGGTCCAGCGCCAGGTTTGGGGTTCCGTCGGTGCCGTGTCGCGTCATCCTTCGCCGCTCCCGGTTGAGATCTCGTGTCCCATCGTGCGCTCGCGTCACGCGCTCGCCCGGTGTCCATGGTAGGCGACGAGCGGGGGCGGATGCGTCGCCGGGGGCACACCCGGCGCGTGCGGTGAACCGGGTGGCCGGACCAGGGGCAAGGTAGGCTAGGCTATGATGGTGACCGAGGCGCGCGGAGCGGTCGGGCGATGAGGGGGGAGCGATGAACGTCGTCGATGGACTGAAGATGATCCGGCAACGGTTGGATGCCAATGGGGCGGTCGACGAGACCCTCGCGCTGGTGGACCTGATCATCAAGCGGGCCTCGCTGCCGGCGGCGGCGTCGGCCGCGGCCCAGTCGCAGCTCCAACTGGTCCGGATGCTGATGCGGACCCCGGTGGCGGACGCCAATACGGCCATCTACAACGACTTGGCCCGGCTGGAGGAAGAGATCGAGAATGTCTCCACCCGGCGCCGCGAGGAGCAGGAAGCGCTCGACAGCCGTCCCGAACCCAAGACGAAGAAGTTCTACAAGGACTTGAAGGAGAAGGCCAAGAGCGAACGGGGCTGACGCGGTCGCCTGGCCCGGTCGGCTCGTCCACGCTGACCGGGCCGCCTCAGGCGAAGATCTCCTCGTCGCAACAGAGGTCGGCCCGGTGCCCGAGGGCGAGGCGGTTCAGGATGTGAGAGATGCCGCTGGCCACGGCTTCCCAGGAGAACGGGTACGCGGCCTCCCGGGCCGCCTTGCCGAGGCGATCCGCGAGGGTGACGTCGTTCACCACCGAATGGAGGGCCGTCGCGAGCGCGGCCGGGTCGGCGGCCGGGACTAACAGGCCGCTTTCGCCGTCCTCGATGGTGAAGGCCAAGCCGCCCGCCCGGGAGGCGACGACGGGGCGGCCGCAGGCCATCGCCTCGACGGCGACCAGCCCGAACGATTCGTAGAGCGACGGTACGGCGACGACATCCACGGCCCGGTAGAAGTCTGGCAGGTCGGACTGCGGTCGAGAGCCCAGGTACAGCACATCTCCCCCGATGCCGGCGGTGTCGGCCTGCCGTGCGACGGCGGCCAGGTCGCCGGTGGGTGAGCCGCCCGGGTCGAGGTCGCCGCCGATCAGGACCAGACGCGGCCGGAGCCCACCGGCCGGCCAATCGGCCAGGGCCCGGACTAGGGTGTCGATGCCCTTGATGGGGTCGATCCGGCCGACGAACAGGACGAGGGGGCGGTCGCCGGGCAGGCCGAGCCGCCGGCGGGCGGCGTCTCGGTCACCAGGGGTGAAGAGGTCCAAGTCGACCCCCGGCGGGACGGTACAAACCTTGTCGGTCCGCATCCGCTGGCGCCAGAGCAGGTCGGCGCGCTCGGCCGGGTTGGCGGCGATCAGACTGTCGGAGAGATCGATCACCTGGCGTTCAGTAGCGATCCGCTGGGGCGACTCGACCGTCGAGTTCCCCGACGATCGCTTCATGTGCGCCGTGGTGTGGAACATCGTGACGAACGGGGTGTCCCAGTAGCGGCGGAGGAGGTGGGCGGTCCAGCCGGATAACCAGTAGTGGGCGTGGACCACATCGTAGCGGACGCCCCGCCGGAGGGAACTGAGGACGGCCTGGTTAGCGAATTCGGGGAGCAGGGGGAAGAGGTCATCCTTGTGGAGCGGTTCGGCCGGCCCGGCAGTGAGCGTGATCACGTTCACACCAGGACACAGTTCCGTCACGTCGGGCGTCTCGGTGTCCACGCGGCGGGCGAAGATGTCGATCTGGTGGCCCAGCGGGGCAAGGTGACAGCACAACTCCCGGATATAGACATTCATGCCTCCGGCGTCGGCTCGGCCGAGCGAGGCGAGAGGAGAGGTGTGAACGGAGATCATCGCCACACGGCTGGCCGGCAGGTCGGATTCGAACCCGAACACGGCCGGACCACGGTAGTCGGTCGGCATTGCGCTCTCCCAGGAGAAGACGGTGGTCGGCTCCGGGCGCGACGGGCGCGACCACCAGACCGACGATACTTTCCATAGGATAGCAGGCTGACAAACGGAAAGCGACATGCCGCTTGACGTCGCGGTGCCGCCGGGCTACGTTTCCCACCCGCACGGTGAACCAGGGAAGACCCGTCTACCGGACGACTGGCCGGATCACCGAACCTAACGGGGCCGGGAAGCGCTGTGACATCGCCGCGAGGTGCCGTACCTGGACGTCCCGGAAACGGTCCCCGACGCGACGACCTGACATGGTCGTGGTCCCCGGCGCCCGCGGAGGGACTCGAACCCCCGACGCCCACCTTAGGACGGTGGCGCTCTATCCTCTGAGCTACGCGGGCGGGCGTGGGGAGGAGAATACCACAGGTTCGGCCGAACGGCATGGCCAACGTACGGCACATGATGTAGGCAACAACAACGACATCGAAACTCCGCCTATGCCCGCCCGCGACAACATTGGTCATCCTGGTCGGCCGTGGTCGCCGGGCACGTCTAGCTGCCGGTCACTCTCCATGGTGTCGTCGATCATGGTCCCGGCGATGGGGCTGTGGTATGATCACCTTCGTCGTCGGGGTGTAGCGCAGCCCGGTTAGCGCGCAGCGTTCGGGACGCTGAGGCCGGAGGTTCGAATCCTCTCACCCCGACCACCGCGAGGGAGTGGCTTTGGCCGCTCCCTCGTTTCGTTTTCGGACCGCATCCGGTCCGGCTCGTTCCCGGGGACACCACATGGCTCGCTCGAAGTCACGGAAGACGCTGCCTGATGGGACCACGGTGACGCCGGGAGCGGAGCGGTCACCTCTGGTCAGCCCCGGCCAGTTACCCTCCGTCGACGATCTCCTGGCCGCGTTCGCCTCCCGGGCACCGGGACTCGGTCAGGACGCACTCCGGGCGCTGGCGCGTGACGCGGTTGCCTCGGCGCGGGAACGACTGCTCGCGGGTGAGACGTTGGCCGGGAATGCCGTGCCGGAGCGACGGTTGGAACGCGCGATCTCGGCGATGGATGTCTCACGATCTCGCCCGGTCCTCAATGCGACGGGGATCATCGTCCATACCAACCTGGGCCGGGCGCCGGTCAGCGACGAGGCGGCGGCGGCGATGGCGGCGGCGGCTGGTAGCGCCGTGGCGCTAGAGATCGACCCGGCGACGAACCATCGCGGCGGGCGAATGGACGAAGTGTCGCGCCTCATCCGGGTCTTGACAGGAGCGGAATCGACACTCGTCGTCAACAACAACGCCTCCGCGGTTCTACTCGTCCTCTCGGCACTGGGGACCGGCCAAGAAATCGTGTTGTCGCGCGGTGAGTCGGTCGAGATCGGCGGCGGTTTCCGGATCCCGGACGTGCTTCGCCAGTCCGGGGGGACCCTGGTCGAAGTGGGGACGACGAACCGGACCTATGCCAAGGACTACGAACGGGCGATCACGTCCCGGACAGCGGCGTTGCTCAAGATTCATCCGAGCAATTTCACCATGTCCGGCTTCGTCCACGAGGCGACGTTGGCCGACGTGACGGAGGTCGGGCGGGGCGCGGGCGTCCCGACGATCTACGATCAGGGCAACGGCCTGCTGATTGACGGCACCCCGTATGGCCTCCCTCCTGAGTTGACGGTCGGGGCGGCGATCGCCGCCGGTGCCGACATCGTGACCGGCAGCGGCGACAAACTCCTTGGGGGACCACAGGCGGGACTCATCTGTGGTTCCTCGGAACAGGTCGCCCGTATCTCGGAACACCCGTGGGCCCGGGCGGTGCGGGCGGACAAGACCTGTCTCGCCGGGATCGTCACGACCCTCCGCCACTACCTCGCCGGCGAAGAACTGTCGCGGGTGCCCGTCTGGCGGATGCTGTCCGCGCCGGTCGCGGGGCTGCGGCGGCGGGCCGATGATCTCCGGGCGACCTTGGCGGTGCGGGGCGTTGACGCCGCGGTCGGGGAGAGCGTGGCGACGCCCGGCGGCGGCTCCTACCCCGATGTCGCCGTCCCGAGCATCGCCCTTCGCCTGTCCTCCCAAGCGGGGGCCGACGCGCTCGCCCGCGCCCTGCGGACCGGTTCGCCCGGCGTCTTTGGCCGAGTCGAGGACGGGAGGGTCGTCCTCGATCTCCGCTCGGTGTTGCCGGAGGACGACGTGGCCCTCGGTGAGGCCATCGTCGTAGCGACGGTAGCGGTGGACGACACCCTCGTGGCGGTCGAGGGGGCGCCCTAGCGGGCGGTCGGCTCGTCACGGATGTCGCGGAAGTAGGGGCTCGGCGGCGGGTAGAACCGCCGGTGGCGGTCGTAGAGGGCCGCGATCTGGCCGCTCAGCGAGGCCATCCCGTCCGCTTCTTGGGACTCTTGGGCTTCCCGGATGCTGGCTTGGAGGTGACGCATCAACGTCGAGAGGCGTTCCCGGCCCAGGGTGAGGAGCGCCTGTTCGGCTTCCTTGCGGGCGTGGGCCGCGGCCTGACCCGGGTCCTGGCCGAGCGCGGAGAGGAGTGATTCGGCGTGGTCGCCGAGCTCGTCGTCCAGTCCGGCCACGATCGCCTCGGCGTCGAGCGACGCGATCTCGGGGTCGCGAAGGACGCGGAGCAATTCCCGGTTCCGGGCGTCGAGGATGTCTTGGTCGGGCACCCGGGCCGCCACCTCGGCCGTCTGGGTCCGGTGCCGGAGCAGGAGCGCCATGAGATGCGACTCGGCCGTCCGCCGGGTCGAGGTCATGGAGGGCCCCGGTCGGGACGCCACCGTCCCGCTGGTCGAGGGGCGCCGGACCTCGCCGAGGACCACGCGTTCGTCCAGCGACAGGCGCCGGGCGACGGTGCCGATGTGGTGGGCCTGGACGACGCGGTCGGGAAGGGAGCGGAGGACGGGTGCCAGCTCGGCCAGCACGGTCGACTTCCGCGCCGCGTCGCCGGGGTCGATCCCCTCGGTCAGCAGCTCGATCATGAAGTCGATGAAGGGCCGGGCCGTGGCCACCACGGACGGCCACCGTTCGGGGTCGCGCCGGATCAACTCGTCCGGGTCTTTCCCCGAGGGCAGCCGGGCGACCGAAATGTGCGCCTTGAGGCGGCGCTCGAAGTGGATCACCCCCCGGGCGTCGGGGACGGGCACCTCGTCGTGGTCCAGCGTCTCGCGCATCGTCTCGATCCCGCGCAGCATCGCCATCTGGCCGGCGGTGTCGGCGTCGAGGGCCAGGACGATGTGGCGGCTGTGGCGACTGACCGCGGCGACCTGGGCCTCGGTCAGGGCGGTGCCCATCGCGGCGACGACGTTGGCGTGGCCGAACTGGTGGGCGGCGATGGCGTCCATGTAGCCCTCGACGATGACGGCCTGGTCCCGTTGGCGGATGGCGTCCTTGGCGAGGTCGAGCCCGTAGAGGAGGGAGCGCTTGTCGAAGACCGGGGTCTGGGGAGAGTTGAGGTACTTGGGCTGCCCCTCGCCGACGATCCGGCCGCCGAAGCCGACCGTCTGACCATCGCGGTCGCGGATCGGGAACATCAGCCGGCCCCGGAACTTGTCGTAATAGCCCCCGCCGTCGCGCTCGCTGAGGAGCCCGGCCTCCACCGCCATCGCCGGGTCGACGCCGCGGGTCCGCAGGTGATCGAGCAGGTGACTCCAACCCTCGGGCGCGTATCCCAGGCCGAAGCGGGTGCGCATCTCGTCTGAAACGGCCCGCTCGGCCATCACTGTCCGCCCCGGCGTGCCGGCCTGGCTCTTGTCGAGGACATGGGCGTAGAACCGGGCGGCGACCTCGTTGATCTCGATCAGGTGCCGGCGACGGGCGTCCTCCTCTGGAGCGACGGTGGGGACGGAACGGAGTTCGACCCCGGCCCGCTTGGCTAACTCCTGCAGGGCTTCCCGAAACTCGACCCGCTCGACATCCATGTAGAACGTGAAGGCATCACCGCCCCGGCCGCAGCCGAAGCAATGGAAGTTGCCCGAATCGGGGAAGACGATGAATGATGGGGTCTTCTCCTGGTGGAACGGGCAGAGCCCCTTGAAGCTGCGACCGGTCTTCTTCAGGTCGACATACTGACCGATCAGGTCGACGATGTCGGTCCGATCCCGCACGTCACCCACCGCGTCTCGTGCCATCGCCGCCCCGCCTCGCTCGCGCCGGAACCATCCTCGTCCAACGATGATACCGCACGCGCGTTCGACCTGTACGGACGGGTCAGGTGCCGGGTGGCAGGATCTCCAGAGGCGAGAAGCTGGCCATCAACCGCTTGCTGCCATGGCGCTTGAAATCGACCACGATCTCCTGGTCGTCGCGCCGGTCATCGACCCCAGTGATCTGACCCTCACCGAACTTGGCGTGGAACACGTGCTGGCCCGCCGCGTAGGTGACTCGCGGTGCGACCGGATCGGCCCGGGCGGGAGTCGGGAAGGGGGTGACGTTGGACGTGCCCCGGACCCTGTCCGAGAGGCGGTCCCGGTCGCGGCTGCCGTGCCTGGTGGCGCGGGAGAGGGCGTTCAAGTCAGAGGCCGGGATCGCGGCCAGGAACCGGGACGGTACCCCCGGCTGGTAGCGGCCATAGACCTGGCGGGTTGCGGCGTGGGTCAGGTAGAGGAGGGTCCGGGCCCGGGTGATCCCGACGTAGAAGAGGCGACGTTCCTCTTCCAGGGCGAGCGGGTTGTCCCACTCCATCTCCACGGCGCGACTGATCGGCAGCAGCCCGTCCTCGACGCCGACGATGAAGACGACGGGATATTCGAGCCCCTTCGCCGAGTGGAGGGTGATGAGCGTTACCAGGCCGCCGTCCTCGTCGGGCAGGGAATCGACATCGGCGACCAGCGCGGTGTTCTCCAGGTACTGGCCGAGGGCGTTCTCGGGCGAGACGGACTCGTAGCGTTCCAGGTCGGAGCGTAGCTCGATCAGGTTGGCCCAGCGCTGCATCTCCTCTTCGCTGTCGAGGTTGAGGCTGGACCGGTACCCGGTCTGCTCGACGATGGCGTCGAATAGCTCCGGCAGGCTGACCGATCCCGAGAGGTCCATGAGCTGGCCGAGGACGGCGCCGAACCGTTCCGCCGCCCCCTTTCCGGTGCCGGCCAACGCGGGGCGTGCGGAATCGACGGCGACGGGGCGGGCCAGGTCGATGAACCCGGCCGTCAGGGTCGTGCCGCGGGCGGCCGCCCACTCCCGGACGGCGTCGAGCGCCTTCGGCCCCAGGCCGCGCCCGATCGGCAGGGCGTCGATGGCCCGCTCGACGCTGATCGTGTCGGCCGGGTTGTGGAGCAGCCGGAAGATGGCCAGGATGTCCTTGACCTCCTTCCGCTCGTAGAATCGGACCCCGCCGACGACTCGGTAGGGCAAGCCCTCCCGACGGAACTCCTGCTCCAGGAGGCGGCTCTGGGCGGTGGTCCTATACATCACCGCGACATCGTTGCCGGTCAGCTTCGGGTCGCGCAGGAGGCGCCGGATCTCACCGACGACGAACTGGGCCTCGTGGCCGCCGTCGGCCAGTTCACGCAGGGTGACCGGTTCACCCTCGGCGTTGTCGGTCCGCAGGCTGCGGTCGAGGCGTTGGGTGTTCTCGCGGATGACCCGGTCGGCGACATCGACGATCCGCCGGGTGGAGCGGTAGTTGACCTCCAGGTCGATCCGCTTGGCACCGGGAAACTCGGCTTGGAAGTCCAGGATGTTCCGGATGTCGGCCTGCCGCCAGCCGTAGATAGACTGGTCCGGGTCTCCGACGACGAACAGGTTGCGCCAGTGGCTGGCAAGGGCCGAGATCAGGACATATTGGACGCGGTTGGTGTCCTGGTACTCATCGACCAGGATGTAGCGATACCGTTGCAGGTAGCGCGCCAAGGTGCCGGGGGCCTCGTCGAAGAGGCGGATCGGCAAGCCGAGCAGGTCATCGAAGTCGACCGCGTTGGCCGCCTGGAGGAGGGATTGGTACTTGACGTAGACCCTGGCCACGACCTCGTCGTCGTAGGTCTCCCCGGCGGCGGCGAATTCCGATGGGGAGAGGAGCAGGCTCTTGGCGGCCGAGATGCGGCTCAGCATGCGGCGGGGGACGACCTGCTTCGGGTCCTGGCCGATGGCGGTGATCGCCCGCTTGACGGTGTCGATCTGGTCGGCGCCGTCGTAGATGAGGAAGTTGGGCAGCAGCCCGAGCCGGTCGGCGACCAGGCCGGGGTTCTCGCGCAGGATGCGGACGCCGAGGGCGTGGAAGGTGCCCATGGTCAGGCCGCGGACGGCGTCCTCGCCGAGCAAGTGGACGATCCGACCCCGCATCTCCCGGGCGGCCTTGTTGGTGAAGGTGACCGCCAGGATGCCGTCGGCGGTGACGCGGCCCTCCTGGACGAGGAAGGCGATCCGGTTGGTCAGGACCCGGGTCTTGCCCGAACCGGGCCCGGCGACCACGATCACCGGTCCCTCGGTGGTGGTGACGGCTTCCTGTTGGGCCACGTTCAGACCGCGCAGGAGGTCCCGACCCGCGGCGCTGCCGGGGACGAACGGGGAGGGCGTGGAGGGGGTCGTGACGGGTTCGGCCGGACCAGGCATCGGGATCGGGAATCCTCCGGGATGGCGGGCGGATGACGGCCATGCTACCACGGAGCCGTGCCGGGACCGAGGGGTGGAGAAGGCGTCGGATATTTCGATCACGATCCCGGTGCCCCGACGCCGCTCCCCTCGCCGGAGATGGGATGGTGGCCCGGGGCAGGGCTGCCCATCCGCTCGTCCTCATCCCGGCCCGCCGGTGAAGGAGATAGTGCGTTCGTCCTCGGAGGGTGAGCCGCAGCATTTGACGCCCCGGGCCGCGACGGACTACAGTAGGCCCGCTTCTTGGCGCCCGCCGACGTAGCTCAGCGGCAGAGCAAGGGACTCATAAGCCCTTGGCCGGTGGTTCGATTCCACCCGTCGGCACCCCCACCATGGTCCAACCCAGAGACTGTTATCCCCGTGTTCTCCCCGTTCCCCGGCGAGACCATGCCCGTCCCGGGCCGGGTCGTGCCCGCTTGGAACAAACGATCCTGCGATCGTGGCGCCGCCTCGGGCTGTGTTGTGGCACGACCGTGGTGGCGGGATTCTCGGGCGGGCCGGATTCGCTAGCCCTGGCCATCGCCCTGGGCCGGATGGTTCCGCTGGGACTGTTCGAGCCCATCCTGGTCCACGTCGATCACCGCCTCCGTGACGGTTCGGCGGACGACGCCGACCAGGCCGAGGGGCTCGCCGCCGGGTTGGGTCTGCC
>JACCVE010000428.1 GCA_013698285.1 Chloroflexia bacterium
GTCACCACCCTCGGCATCTCGACCACCATCCCGAATCCCATCGCTGCCCGACCTCGGGAGAGAATACCCTGGTCCAGCCACGCCCGAGATGTCCTCGGCCCGCGGATCGGGCGCGACCGGGTCCACGTGTTCAGCCGCCTCTTCCCCGGACGCGGTCGGTTCAGCGGCGGCGGGAGATACCCCCGGGTCAGTCAGTCCCATCGGTCCGCTCGGGTCCAGTCGGCCGGTGTTCGCGGCGACGTCCTGAGCGGGACGCGCGAGATCACCGTCTCCCCGCACGGGCGGCGTGCTCGGACCTGGTCGCTCCGACGGGTCGGGGCTGCCCGATGAGTCGTCGTCGGGTCGGCGGGATGGTCGTTCCACGGGGATACTCCGCGATGGTCAATACAAACCCGGCACGACCGGAGGGAGGAAGGTTAGGGAGACGGCGGGCCGGTCGCCCGACCATTATGCCCGACGCCTCGCGACCCGTGACCGGCGGGTGCCATGAGCATCCGGCGCGGTCCCGACGCCGGCCGGGACAACCGAAACCCGTCGCGGTGGGCAGCGCCCAATGACGTTCGCGGTTTTCGCGGTGGATTGGCCGCCGTCCCACTGATCGGGCCGACCACATCGCGGGCCTGATCATCTCCAGCCCGGCGGCCGGGTCCGGCGCTTCACCGTGCCGTCCCACTCGTCGAGCGGGGCGCTATGCCAGTACCAGTTCGGGTCGCGACGGGGCCGGTCACCCAGCGGCGCCCGGCCGCACTCGTACAGGAAGACGGCCCAGCGGTCCGGCTCGTCGGCCGGTGCCCAGGGGAAGATGCGAGCCAGGACCAGATTCAGGTGCTCGTTCGCCGGACGGAAGGGGCGACCGAGCCCGCTCAGGATGTCACGGGTGTGGACCAGCAGTTCGGTCGCCCCCATCGCCACGAAGCCCGCGGCGTCGGCCATCCCCGAGGGGTGGAACCCCCGCGCCCCCGGAGCAGCGGCCCGGGCCACCCCCGACAGCACCGCCGCCGTGGCTCGCGTCAGCGTCAGCAAATCGTCGATCGTCACCCCCTGGTCACCATCCCGCGCGAGCGGCAGCCGCCCGGTCGCTCGACTGGCGAGGTGGACGGCGTAGAACACCATCACATCCACCAGGTGGTCGAGCGTCCGCCGGCACGTCCAGTCCAACTCCCCCGCGGGCACCGACCAGTCATCCCCGGCCCCCGCCGCCAATGCCACCAGACACGCTCCGGCAATGTCATCCAGGTCATCCGGTTCGATCGCCCGCACCTTCATCATCTACCCCCTGTCCCCTTACGTCTCACGTCTGACGTCTTACGTCTTACGCCTCGACCCCTAGCGCCGGCAGGTGATACGCGAGCAGGCCCAGGTGGAGCAGCAGCCGGCACGCCGGGTCCGCCGGGTCGTGGCCGGTCAGGCCGGCGATCTGCTTCAGGCGATAGGCGAGGGTGTTGCGGTGGATCCCCAACCGCGAGGCTGCCTCGACGTGCGACCCGCCCGTGTCGAGGAAGGTCAGCAGGGTCGCCCGCAGCGCCCCCCGCCTGTCCTTGGTGGTCAGGTCGCCCAGCGCGTCGGCCGCGAAGGCGGCGAGCGCGGCCGTTCCCCAGAGCGGGAACAGGAGCCGGTAGGGACCGAGGTCCGCGATCACGTCGAAGGCCGCCCGCGGCCCGGGGATCAGCCCCGCCCCGAGCAGGGCATCGACGAACCGCGCCTCCCGCAGCGCCCCCGCCACCCCCTCGATGCCGATCGCCGGACCCGACACGGCCAACCGCTCGGTGCCCGACGTCACCGGTGGACTCCCCCGCGGGCTCCCTTCCGGCCCGCCCCGGACAGTGCCGGCGGGCTGTCGAGACGATGGCGCCTGGTGGTGGGACTGGCGCTGGGCCAGGGGTGGGGGAGGGTGCCGGGGATCGCGCGGCGCGGCACCCCTCCGGACCTCGACCAGGGCGGTCGGGGCACCGCCCGTCGGGCTCGCCTCATGGACCGTACCGAGGACGGCCAGGATACGGGCCAGATCGTGCTGGGCCAAGCCCGGCCCGGCCATCGCGACCCGGTAC
>JACCVE010000439.1 GCA_013698285.1 Chloroflexia bacterium
GCTCGCATTGGCGAGCCGGCCGGTCGCGACGCACCTGATGAAGCCTCCCGGGGGCGGGGAGATCGAGCGGAGGAAGAACGACATGGACCAGACCGCAACGGTGACGGCCGCCCCGGCGAAAGGTCGCCCGGACGGATACGACCGGGGCACGGACATGATGGGTGGGTACGACAAGATGGACCAAGGACGCACCGCAAACGGTCAGGCGATGCCGGACACGCGGGACGTGATGATCCAGGCCGAGCGGGTCGTCAAGAGCTACGACACGGGCACCTCCAAGCTGGTCGCCCTGCGCGGCCTCGACTTCGCCGTCCGGCGCGGCGAGATGGTCGCCGTGATGGGCCCCTCCGGTTGCGGCAAGACCACCCTGCTCAATTGCCTCTCCGGCCTCGACGAGATCGACAGCGGCCGGATCATGCTGGAGGGGACCGACCTAGCGAATCTCTCGGACGTGAAGCGGACCGACTACCGGGCCCGGCGGATGGGGTTCGTCTTCCAGGTCTACAACCTGTTACCGGTCCTCAGCGCGGTCGAGAACGTCGAGTTGCCCCTGCTCGTCTCCGGCGTCAAGTCGAAGGCGGCCAGGGAGCGGGGAATCCAAGCCCTCCAGACCGTGGGCCTGGAGCGGTGGGCCAAGCACCGTCCGGCCGAACTGTCCGGCGGCCAGCGGCAGCGGGTGACCATCGCCCGGGCCCTGGTCAATGACCCGGCGATCGTCTGGGCCGACGAGCCGACCGGCGCCCTGGACTCCAAGACGGCCACCGAGATCATGGACCTGATGCGACAGTTGAACGACACGGCTGGCCTGACCTACGTGATCGTCACCCACGACCCGGGCGTCGGTGCCCAGTGCGACCGGATCATCCACATGCGGGACGGCGAGATCGTCGGCGAGGAGCGTCCGAACGGGGACCGCGGGACGGTCTCGACGCGGGTGGTCGGCACGCACGCCTAGCCACGCATCGCCCAGTGGACCGCGACGGCCCAGGAGCGGGCTCGCGTCGCGTGTCCGGCAACGGAGGGACGACTCCCCATGGACGACATCTTCGGCCTCTCGATCGGGACCATCATGACGGTCCTCATCATCCTCCTGGCGGTCTGCCTGGCGGCGGTCGCCTTCGTGGCGATCCGCAAGCCGGTCGTCTTCCGGATGGGGATGCGCAACATCCCCCGCCGCCGGGCCCAGACCGTGCTGATCGTGATCGGGCTCATGCTCTCGACCCTGATCATCGCCGCGGCCTTCGGCACGGGCGACACGATCGACCGCTCGGTCACCTCGGTGGCCCTCGAAGGCCTCGGCGAGGTCGACGAACTCATCGTCGCGAGCCAGGACGAGAACAACGAGGGCAGCGTCGAGTCGTCCCTGAACGACACCTTCGACGCGGCGGTGCTCGGTCAGATCGACGTCGGGCTCGGGGATGACCCGAACGTCGACGGCATCCTGCCCGTCTTGTTGGAGACCTTGCCGGTCATCTCGGAGGTGTCCGGGCAGAGTGAACCCACGACCTACCTGGTCGGGGTCGACCCGGCTCGACTCGACCAGTTCGGCGGGCTGCGCACCCCGGGGGGCGACCCGATCGACCTGGCCGCGACGGCGATCGACGAGGTGGTCATCAGCCAGAGCCTGGCCGAGGCGCTGGATGCCGAGGTCGGCATGACCCTGACGACCTTCTACGCCCAACAGCCGATCCAGCTCCGGGTCGCGGCGATCGCCGGGGACTCGCCCCTGGCCGGTAACTTCGACACCAACACGCCCGGCTGGGTGGTGCCGCTCGAGCGGCTCCAGGCCGCGACCGGGCAGGAGGGTCGTCTGACCTTCATCGCCATCTCCAATGAGGGTGGGGTCGAGGGTGGCCTCGCGCTCAGCGACACGGTGACCGCGCGGGCCCGCGAGGTCGTCGCCGGCATGCCGCTCGGTGTCGACCCGTACAAGGACAGCCTGGTCGACTTCGCGAACGAGTTCTCCTCCCTGTTCACGAGCTTGTTCCTGGTCCTGGGGTTGTTCTCGGTCGCGGTCGGCATCCTGCTGATCGTGCTGATCTTCACCATGCTGGCCGCCGAGCGGCGGCCGGAGATGGGGATGGCCCGGGCCGTCGGTCAGCGACGGGGGCAACTGATCCAGCAGTTCGTCGCCGAGGGCTCCGGCTATGCCCTCCTGGCTGGTCTGGTCGGCGCCGCCTTGGGCGTCCTCGCCACCTATGCCATCGCACTGTCACTGGGGGCGCTGATCGGTGACGAGCTGGACATCGACCCCTACGTTTCCCCACGCAGCCTGGTCGTCGCCTATTGCCTCGGGGTGGTGATCACCTTCATCGCGGTCGTCGGCTCGTCGTGGAAGATCAGCCGCCTGAACGTGGTCGCCGCGATCCGTGACCTCCCCGACGTCGCGACTGCCAAGCGGAGCAAGCGGACCTTCATCTGGGCCGGTCTACTGCTGCTGGTGGGAGGAACACTGGCCTACGCCGGACAGACGAGCGACACCGCCCAGGCATTCCTGTTCTACGCCGGCATGAGCCTGATGCCGTTCGGGGTCGCCCTGCTCTTGCGCTACTTCGGCGTGCCGTCCCGGCCGGTCCTGTCGGTGGTCGGAGTCTACCTCTTGGTGTTCTGGTTCTTGCCGGCCAGCAT
>JACCVE010000472.1 GCA_013698285.1 Chloroflexia bacterium
GAGCGGGAGCGACTGATCAGCCCTCGGCGTACGCCGGGCGGACACCGGCTCTACTCCGGGGACGACCTGCGACGCCTACGAGAGATCGCCCGGATGCGCCGCATGGACCAGTTCAACGCGGCCGCGATCCGGCACGAGCTCGGTCCGGCAGACGGTGCGGCGTCCCGGCCGGAGCCGGGCACCAGCTCCGACCTTGGCGCGCGGCTGCGTGCCCTGCGGACGGGACGCGGCTGGTCGCTCGCCGACGTGGCGGCCACCTGCGGCCTGTCGGTCTCCTTCCTCAGCGCGGTGGAACGGGGCCAGTCCAGCATCTCCGTCGGCAACCTCTTCAAACTCGCCGATGCCTACGGCACCACCGTGCCGGGATTGAACCCGGACTACCGCTCGGACCATGGCCGGGTCCTGCGGCCCCAGGACCGGCCACGGTACGTGGCGGCCCAGGGCCGGGTCGTGATCGAAGACCTGATCACCAGGCCGGGGGCCCTCGAAGCGCAGCGGATCGTGATCCACCCCGGCGGGGGCAGCGAGGAACCCTACACCCACCCCGGCGAGGAACTGATCCACGTCCTCGCCGGGGCGCTGACCTTCTGGCTCGACGAGACCGAACGCTATGCACTGGGGGAGGGCGACACCCTGTTCTTCCGCAGCACTCGCCTCCACCGGTGGTGGAATGAGGGGGAGACGACCACGACGGTGCTCTGGATCAACGTCCCGATCGTGGACGCGACGGGCGACGGGTCGGGGGAGCGCGCCTCGGCCCGGTGGCGAGGGGCCGACCGCACGGGCGGAGACGATGGCGACGGTGGAGACGGGGGGAATGACGTTGGCTGAGCGACTGCCGATCCGGCTCGGGCCCGGGCCGTTGAACGCGATCACCGATGTGCCGGGCATCGAGGTCGGGCACCACACGCACGAGCGCGTCCTGCGCGGCACCACCGCCGTCCTGTGCCGGGGTGGTGCGGCGGCCGGCGTCTCGGTGCGGGGCTCGAATCCCGGCACCACGCACACGGATGCACTGGCGGCGACGACGGCCGGTTCACTGGTCCACGGCATCGGGTTGACCGGGGGCAGCCTGCTCGGCCTGAGCGCCGTGGCGGGCATCACCGAGTGGCTCCACGGCGAGGGGATCGGCGTGGCGGTCTTCGGCGGCCTGATCCCCATCGTTCCGGGTGCCGTCATCCTGGACTACCGGCTGAGCGACCCGGCGGTGCTGCCCACGAACGAGTGGGGACAGAAGGCCGCCGCCGCCGCCCGGGGCGGACGGTTCGCCCGGGGCAACGCCGGTGCGGGCGCGGGCGGGACGGCCGGCAAAGGACCCGGTTGTGTCCGGACCAAGGGTGGCCTGGGTACGGCGTCGCTCGTGCTGCCGGGCGGTATCGTCGTCGGCGCGCTGGTGGTCGTCAACGCGCTGGGCGGGTTGATCCATCCCGTGACGGGGAAGCTCTACGCGACGGACGGCGGCTTCGACGTGCCACTCCTCTATCACCAGACGGACGAGGAGCCCGAGGCCACCGCCTCGATGAGCAACACCACGCTCGGGGTCATCGCCACCAATGCGCCGTTGGCCAAGCCGCAACTGATCAAGGTCGCCGACCTCGCCCACGACGGTCTGGCGCGGGCGATCCGGCCCGCCCACGCGATGGGCGACGGCGATACCATCTTCGCCATCGCCCCCCATGGCGATCGGGTGAAATTGGACACGACCACCGGGGCGAACCTGACCGACCTCGTCGGCGCCGCGGCGGCCGACGCGATGGTCCTGGCGATCCTCGACGCCGCGCGTGAGACCGAGGGCGCGGAAGGGTGGCCATCGGTGCGGGAGGCGAGGGCGGCATTCACCCCATCGCGGGCAGGGCCGGCGCGGTGAAGGGCGATCAGCCGGGTCGATGGATTGGGTCGTGGCGCCACATGGCGCGGAGCAGCGGAGGAGGCCGACGATGATCGAGGGACGGGCCGGCGCGGTCCTGACGACGAGCCACGACCATGACGCCACGATCGACAAGTACCAGCGCTATGTGGCGACCAGCTTCGTCAAGTCGATCGAACCCATCGTGGTCGCCCGGGCGGAGGGGGCGACGATCTGGGACGCGGACGGGACGGAGTACCTCGACTGCTTCGCCGGGATCGCGGTCGCCAATGCCGGCCACCGCCACCCGCGCGTGCTGGCGGCGGTGCGCGAGCAACTCGAACAGGTCATCCACGCGGCGAGCTACATCTACCACGTCCCGGCGGTCGCCGACTGCGCCGAGCGACTGGCGCAGATCGCGCCCGGTGACCTCACCAAGACGTTCTTCGGCAACTCCGGGGCGGAGGGTATCGAGACGGCGATGCGGCTCGCCAAGGCCTACACCGGGCGCCACGAGTTCATCACCCTGACCCACTCGTTCCACGGACGGACCAACGCCACGCTCTCGATCACGGGCAACAAGGCCCGCAAGACCCGTGGCGGGCCCTACCTGTCCGGGATCGCCTTCGCACCCGCGCCGTATGTCTACCGGAACCCGTTCGGGACCGATGATCCGGAGGTCGTCGCCGAGCGGTGCGCCGAGATGGTCGAGTGGGCGGTCACGTACCAGACCAGCGGGGACGTGGCGGCCTTCATCGCGGAGCCGGTGATGGGCGAAGGCGGCATCCTGGTGCCACCGGCCTCCTACTTCCGCCGCGTCAAGGAGGTGCTGGACCGCCACGGCATCCTCTTCATCGCCGACGAGGTCCAGAGCGGGTTCGGGCGGACGGGCAGGATGTTCGGCATCGAGCACTTCGGGGTGACCCCGGACATCATGGTCATGGCCAAGGGCATCGCGGACGGCTTCCCGCTCAGCGCGACCATCGCCCGGCCAGAGATCGCCGATTCGCTCCGGCCGGGGGAGCACCTCTCCACCTTCGGCGGGAATCCGATCTCCTGTGCCGCGGCGATCGCCAACATCGACGTGATGCTGGACGAGCGGCTCCCGGAAGAGGCCGCCCGCAAGGGTGAGTGGGTCCTGCGGCAACTCCGCGACCTGGCGCGGCGCCACGACTCCATCGGTGACGTGCGCGGCCTCGGCCTGATGATCGGCATCGAGTTGGTGGAGGACCGCGACAGCCGCGAGCCGGCCCCGGCGAAGGCGTCACGCGTCCGTCAGCTCTGCCGTGAGGCGGGCGTCCTGGTCGGGGTCGGCGGCCAGACCGGCAACGTCGTCCGCTTCCAACCGCCCCTGGTGATCAGCGACGCGGAGATCGACCGGGCGGTGGCCTCGTTGGACCAGGCCCTCGCGGCCGTCGCGGACGACTAGCGGACCGGACCGGAACGCGGTCCTCAGCACGTGGCCCCACCATGCCGGTTCGCGGGTGGGCCGTAGGTCGAGCAGGGTCCGGAAGACTGGGTGGAGGGCGACGCATCGACGTCGCTCTCCGCCGCGACGACACGGGCGGATCACGCCGGCGGGGTTGTCACGGACCGGTCCCGGCCGACCCGGCGATGTCCCCCGGGACGGGGACCCCGGGGGAGTCCGCTAGTCACCGTCCGAATTGCGGTCGTCCCGGCCCTGCAGGATCGCGACACCAGCCATGAACACCATGGTGAAGACGATGACCCCACCACGCCGATGATCACTTCGAGGTTGCCGCTCATCGCGGGGGCCGGATCACAGCCCCGAACGCGAGGATGGACGGGACCCAGAGACCGACGAACACGCCGGCATCCTTGTCCTCGAAGAACCAGAGGTAGATGGAGAAGACCATCGAGATGAGCGCCGCGAGGATGAGCATTTTGGATCGGCCGGTCTACACGCCGCACGATGACTCCCCTGACGACGACTCGCGGCGGACGCTCACGCGGGGATGTCCCACCCCGGAGGCACGAGCCGTTCCCGCGCTCGCCGGGCCACCACGGGTCATGGTAACTGCACCCGCGCTCGACGCGGCGCGTCCAGCCACGCGGGGACGACTCGTTCGGATGGAGGACCGGCCGGGGTCCCTGACGCGGGACCGTCGTCGCGGGAGCGGTGATCGGCGAACGACCCATCAACACGGTGGTGTCTCCGATGGTCACGCCGACCACGTCGCCGGGCGGCGGGGGACATCTCGCGGGCGATGAGTTCGCGCCACGCCGGCGGGCCGGTGCGGCAGCGCACCCGGACCACCCTCGCGCCCGCCCAGGGAGACCGAACCGACGGACGGCCACAACGCCGAGGCGGCGGCGTCGCCTGGCTCGCCGCTCCCTTTCCCCCCAACGGACACCGGGGAATCTCGCCCGACCGGACAACGCCCTCCGAGTCGCGCGGCGGCCGGGAGGGGTCGGGATCGACGCTTACTCGCCCGGGCTCAGGCGCCCGGGTCCGAAGTCGTAGACCAGGTCGGTCACCGGGGTATCGGGGCGGATCGGCGATAAAGCGCAGATCGTCGCCATATCGTCGAGAATGCTCCGCTCGACATCGGTGAGCGACGGGGATGGGCGCCCGATGGTAGCCCCCGACGCGACGTGACGCAATGGCCGGGACCTGGCACGACCGCAACACGATGCCAGGGGCCGAGGCGGGACGCGGCGGTGACGACATCCCGAACTCGGCGCCCGGCTGTGCCACCTGGCCAGCCCCACCCGCGATAGCCCCGTCCTGCTCCGCCTCCCCGGGGTCCGGGACAGTGGCGGGAGCCGCGGGCGGCGAACTCCCGCCCGGCGGCAGTCTCCTCAGATGTGGGCGCACGGCACATGGCGGCCCACCCCGCGACCATGGGTTCCGGACGCGCGGTGAGGGCGACGCGGCTCGGCCGCGCTCGCGGCCGGGGG
>JACCVE010000473.1 GCA_013698285.1 Chloroflexia bacterium
ATCGCCACCCGGGCGATGTTCGTCTCGGCCTTCTTCACCGGCGACGCGTTCCTGATCCTCGCCCTGACCGATGTGGGAGGCTACCGGGCCTCCGTCGCGGGCCTGGTCATCTCGGCCGCGTCACTCGCCTGGACCTCCGGCAGTTGGCTCCAAGTCCGCATCGACCGCCGCTCCGGGGCGGGGAGCCGCCGGGACCGCGTCCGCTGGGGCGTCGTCCTGGTCGCCACCGGGGTCACCGCCCTGACGGTCATCACCGCGGTCACCGGGTCGCCGCCGATCGCGCTGGCCATCGTGGCCTGGGTCGTCGCCGGTCTCGGCATCGGCCTGGCCCACTCCACGATCTCGACGATGGCCTTCGCCCACGCCACCGGCGGGGAGGAGGGCACGGTCTCCTCCTCCTTGCTCCTGGCCGACCTGGGCACCCCAGCCCTAACGATCGGGATCGGCGGGGCACTGGTCGCCCTGGCCGGAGCGCGGGGCTGGGCACCGGAGACCGGTGTCCTGCTGGCCTTCCTGGTCTCGGTCACCGCGGCCGCCCTGGCGGGATTCGCCGCCTCCCGGATGCCCCGTGGCGCCCCCGCCTGACCGGGACCGGTGAGACCGGGAGACGGTCACCGGCGGATCGGGCCATCGGCACGCCCGGTCGCTCCCGACCCCACGTTCCCGGACCGGGCACAGCCCGCCTGAAAACCGGACCGGGCTCAGTGGGCCTCGATCCCCGGGTCCCGCCTCGTGCGATCGAGACCCGGCATCGGGTCGGGCACGATCGGCCGGGGGTCGGCTTCCCGCTGGGCACGCCCGATGATCCGGCGCAGCACGGCCCGCAGCCGGGCGGAGGCCGTCGAGCGTTCGGCGACTTCCTCGGCGTAGTCGGTGGCCGAAGCGATCGGGCCCACGTCCTGCCCCAGTTGCTGTTCCAGCTCGCCCCGGTGCCGCATCACCCACAGGTAGACATCGGCCTCGGTGTGGTGCGGCAGGCGGTCCAGCACACCGCGCTCCCGCACGACCCGGACGATGGGCATGTAGATGTAGTCGTACCAGTCGCCCACGGCCTCGGCGGTGCTGGCTGGCCGGTGCCAGATCGCGACCAGCCATTGCTGGTGACCCCGGATATGCTCCCAGATCTCGTCGTAGCGGCCGAGCGCGGTCGGCCGCAGGTCGTGGTCGGGCCGCAGCCGGTCCAGGTCGGTCCGGCGCAGGAACTCCGCGTACTCGGCCTGGAGCAGCAACTCGGTCGGACGCATCGAGGCGTTCAACGGGACGCGAACGTGTCCCTCGATCACCTCGGCGTCGATGAAGTCGGCGCCCTTTTCCCGGGCCACCGAGACCCGGTGATTGCCGTCCTTGACGAAGTAGATGTCCCCGACCTGGTAGAGCTGGATGGGGGGGAGGCGGACATCCTGGTAGAACGCCTTATCGACACTCTTCCAGCGGTTGGCCGTGTGCCGCTGGCGGGGCAGGAAGGCCCGGTCGAAATCGTTGAAGCGGTCCATGCTGCCGACGATCTGGTTGATGTTGACCGTCTGCAGCCCACGGTAGCTCTCCCGCTCCGGGGAGAGGCGCCGGCGCACCTCGTGGTAGGGGATCAGGTCGTTGGTCCGCCGCCCCAGCACGGCCAAGATGTCGTGGAAGAACGCTTTTTGCCTGGCCCGGTCGAAGTCCTGCCGGACCCGCTCCTCACTCACGGGTGGGATTCCAGGGGAGATTTCGCGACCGGTTCGACCTCGCGCTGGGCCATGTCCCGGGTCGCGGTCCGGAGTCGCCCGGCCGCCGTGGTCGTGGCCGTGATCGGAGCAGGGACCGGAACCGGGGCTGGCTCGACGGCGGGAACGTGGAGGTCGAGTTCTTGGTAGGGAAAGACATTGATCACCTCGGTTCCCTCGAAGGTGGTCCGGGCCGACCGGGAGCGGTCGTAGAGGTGAATGTGGCCGTGGAGTTGGTAGGCGGGCCGGAACCAGCGCAGGAACCGCCGCATCGCCACGAAACCCCGGTGGGCCGGGTCCTCAGGCTGGTCGTTGACGTCGCGCGGCGGGGCGTGGGTGACCAGGATGTCGAGCGCCCGCCCATGACGGTATCGGTTCCACAGCAGGCGTGGGGTCATCGCCAGCATCTTCCACATCATCTCGGCTTCGGTGTACTGCTCCGGTTCGGCCTCATTGTATTTCGGCGACCCCGGCAACCCCGCCAGGATTAACCCCGAGCCGGGATCGCGCACCACCTTGCCGCACAGGTCGACGCACCCCTGCGGCCGGTAGCGCTTCCCCCAGTCCCCGCCCCGGGTCAACTCCTCGGCGTGGTTGCCGAGGACATAGTAGACCGGCTTGTCCAGGTCATCGACGATGAATTCCAGGTAGCGGGC
>JACCVE010000493.1 GCA_013698285.1 Chloroflexia bacterium
CCTCTTCGGCCGCGTCCTGGTAGGCGCAGCCGCAGTCGTCGCGGTCGAAGCCGACCCCGTCGTCGTAGTTGCCCATCACCGTGGGGATGGCCCGCTCGGCGATCAGATCGACCGTCTCGTCCGGGCGAGCGCCGTAGCCGACCAGATCCCCGAGACAGTACGTCGCGTCGGGCGCGACGCCGTCGATCGAGGCCAAGGTCGCCCGGGTAGCTTCGCTGTTACCGTGGAGGTCGCCGAAGATGGCGATGCGGCTGGCCATGGAGCCCTTCTCCTTCCGGTCAATGACCGATCCGATCACCGCGCCGCCGCGGGCCGTTCACGGCGCCTCCGCATCCCACCCGCGGACGAACTGATAGACCAGCACCCCCGCCACCGCGCCGAGCGCCGGTCCGGCGACGTAGAGCCACTGGTGGGTCCAGGTCGCCGAGACGAGCGCGGGGGCGAGGGAACGGGCCGGGTTCATCGACGCGCCCGAGATCGGCCCGGCGAAGAGGGCTTCGAGGCCGATGGTGCCGCCGATGGCGATCGCCGCCGCCTGCCCGACCGCCCGGACATCGGTGGCGACCGAGGTGATCACGAACATCAGGAGGAACGTCAGGACGATCTCCAGCAGGAACGACCGCCCCGCCGAGCCGAGCGGCATGGTGACCCCGAGCCCGCCCGTCTCGCCGAACATCCCCCGCAGCGTCGCACTCGCCACCACGCCCCCGAGCAGTTGGGCCGCCCAGTAGCGGGGCACGAGGGGCCACGGGAAGTGGCGACCCACGGCGAAGGCCAGGGTGACCGCCGGGTTGAAATGGGCCCCCGAGACGTGCCCGACGGCGTAGATCATCACCATGATCACCAGGCCGAATGTCAGGCCGATGCCGACGTGGCCGATCCGGCCGCCCGTCTCGGCGTCGATCACCACGGCGCCCGTCCCGGCGAATACGAGGCCGAACGTGCCGACGGCCTCGGCGGCGAGTTGGCGCACCTGGGGATACCTCGTCACCGATCGCTCCGTCATCGCGTCGCGGGGGTGCCCGGCGCCCCGCTCCCGTCCGGCACCACGGCCCCGGCGATCGCCCCGTCGAGTTTGGCCTGGTTCGCCGCGTAGGTGGCATCGTCCGTCGCGACGTAGCCGACCGATTCACTGCTCTCCTTGGCGGTCGCGAGGTAGAACCGCATCAGTTCCCGCACCTCCGGACGGGCGAGACTCTCGCCGCTGACGTACACGTACAGGGGGCGGGAGAGCGGGCGGTACGAGCCATCGGCGATGGTCTCGCGGGACGGGGCGACGCAGCCCGCGCCGGCGTCGATCGCCACGGCCCGGAGGCGGTCTTGGGTCTCGACGTAGTAGGCGAAGCCGAAGTATCCGAGCGACTGCTCCTCGTCGGCGACCCCCTGGACCAGGACGTTGTCGTTCTCGCTCAGGATGTAGTCCTGTCGCGACGCGCCCCGCTCGCCCACGATCTCCGTCGTGAAAGAGTCGAAGGTGCCGGAGGCGATCCCCGGCCCATACAACTCGATCTCCTCGTCGGGCCAGGCTGGGTCGAGGTCGCGCCAGGTCCGCGCCGGATCGTCTGGCATCCACAGCCGTCGAAGCTGCTCGACCGTCAGGCACTGGACGAAGTCGTTGGCGGGGTTCACGACCACCGTGATCCCGTCGTAGGCGATCTCGAATCCGTAGTAGGTCACGCCCGCCGCGGCGCACGCCGCTGCCTCCTCGGCGGAGATCGGCCGAGAGGCGCCCTGGATGTCGGTCTCACCGGCGCAGAAGCGCCGGAACCCACCGCCGGTGCCCGAGATCGCCACCGGCGCCTCCACGTCGCCGGTCATCCCGACGAATCGCTCGGCCACCTCGGCGGAGATCAACCATACCGTCGAGGAACCGTCCACGGAGACGGTCCCGTCGAGGGTCGCCAAGTCGACGCCCGGCGCGTACGGGATCGGCGTCGCGGCGACCGGTGACGGTGTCCCTCCCTCCCGGGCTTGCCCGGTGCCACCCAGCGGCCCGAGGAGGAGTCCGATCACGATACCGAGGACGACCGTGAGGGGGGGAGCATTGCCGCGCGGGGTTACCGTCATCGCCGGTGCCTCCCTGATGAGGTCGAAGAAGCCAACGTCGTCGTGACCGAAACGGGTGCATCGGGGGAACGTCTCGACGACACTCCCAGCCTCTTCCCAGCATATCAACGACCATTGATTTAGTCCACAGTCGTTTCCCTCGTCCAACGTCACCAGACCCGGCGGAGCGGGTCTGGCCGGGGAGCCACGGGCACGACCGCGCTGCTCAGCAGCAGTCCACGTCGTCCTCGGCACAGGCCCCGAGGACGACATCGGGCGGCACCGAGTCACACCGCCGGCTCGCGCCGAAGGCGGCTTCGGGCGGGAGGGACGCGAGATGGAGAAATCCGGCGACGGGAACGGTCAAGCGTTCCCAGGCGTCCGGATCGAGGGAATAGTAGACCCATTGGGCGTCGCGTCGCGCTTGGACCAATCCGGCCTTTCGCAGCTTTGCGAGATGGTACGAGACGAGCGGTTGCGCCAACTCCAATTCGTCGATCAGGTCGCAGACACACGTTTCGGAACGGGAGAGAACCGCGAGGATGCGGAGGCGATTGCGGTCCCCGAGGAACTTGAAGGTCTCGACCACTCGATCAACAGCCACATCTTCAAATATCGCGACCATGCAAACTCCGGCGCACGCGATCGTCGAGACACGAATGACCGGTGTCATCATAACCCGTTGACACCGGCCAAGGTCCGGCACGCCCCCCACGGGGCCCGATAGACCAGTTCCCGCGCGGGTACGGAAGGGACCAGCGCGGGGATCGGAGCGAGAGACGCCCCTGCTACACTGCCCACGCGATCGGCGGTCAGATGACTTGGCATGGCATGGGCTGGGGGTTGGGTACCACATGGATCGGCGCTCCGGAGATGGCCACGTTCACGAGGACCCGGCGCACGGCCACCATGGTGATCACGGCGATCGCGAGCACGCGGTCACACACGACCCGGGCCGGAACGATGGCCACGACCTCGGCAGCACTCGTGGCCACGACCACGGGCCGGGCGGACATGACCACGGGCCGGGCGGACATGACCACGGGCCGGACGGGCATGACCACGACCATGGGAGCGGACTGATCGGTTGGTTCCGAAACACCTTCGCCCATTCGCACGACGCCGCCGACAAGGTCGATGCCGCGATGGCGACCAGCGAGCGCGGCATCTGGGCCCTGAAGGTCTCCCTCGTCGGCCTCGGCGCCACCGCCCTCTTCCAAGTCGTCATCGTCGCCCTCTCCGGCTCGACGTCCCTGCTGGCCGACACCATCCACAACTTCGGCGACGCGGCGACCTCGGTGCCCCTCTGGATCGCCTTCTCCCTCCAGCGCCGGGCCCGCTCCCGCCGCTTCACCTATGGCTACGGCCGGGCCGAAGACCTGGCCGGCGTGGTGATCGTCGGCCTGATCTTCTTCTCGGCCTGCGTCGCCGCCTGGGAGTCGATCGACAAGCTGCTCGACCCCCGGCCGGTGACGCACCTGTGGTGGGTCACGGCGGCGGCAGTGATCGGGTTCATCGGCAACGAGGCGGTGGCGGTGTTCCGGATCCGGGTCGGTGAGCAGATCGGCTCGGCAGCCCTGATCGCCGACGGCCAGCATTCGCGGGTCGACGGCTTCACGTCGTTGGCGGTGCTGATCGGCGTGGGCGGCGTCGCCCTGGGGGTACCGATCCTTGACCCCCTGGTCGGCCTCCTGATCACCGTCGCCATCCTGTTCATCGTCCGCGACGCGGCCAAGGCCGTCTTCAGCCGGATGCTGGACGGCATCGAGCCGGGCATCCTGGCCGACGTCGAGCACACGCCCCTGCACGTCGCCGGGGTCGATGGGGTCCACCAGGCCCGCGCCCGCTGGCTCGGCCACAAGGTCTATGCCGACCTCCACATCACGGTCGACCCCGCCCTCTCGGTCTCCGATGCCCACGACATCGTCGAACGGGTCCAGGCCGCGCTAGCCGAGCAGATCCCGGCCCTCGGCGAGGCCACGGTCCACGTCTGCCCACGCGGGGATAGCCAAGACCAGGGCCATGATCAACGTGCGGTCGTGGAGACGGTGGTCGCGGCCTAGTCGCGACCTCGCCGTGGCGTCCGGGCCCGGCGCCCCGGAGGATCCCTCTCGGGGTAAGCACGGCGACATCGCGACCGATCGAGCATACCCCGCCGCGCGATGGACACCGATCGATCTCCGAAAGGTAGATGCCATGCCAACGGAACTCCATCGAAACGACGTGGGGCGGATGATCGCCGACGGGGCGCAACTCCTCGACGTGCTGCCAACTGACGAGTACGAGGCCGAGCATCTCACCGGTGCGCTCAGCATCCCGCTGAAGACGCTCGACGCCGCGACGACCGCCGGACTCGACCGCGACCGGCCGGTGATCGTCTATTGCTGGGATACTCAGTGAGACATGAGCCCCCGGGCCGCGTGGCGGCTCGAATCGCTCGGCTTCACGCGGGTCTTCGATTACGTCGCCGGTGAAGCCGATTGGCTCGCCTTCGGCCTGCCGACCGAGGGGACAAACGCTCACGTGCCGCGGGCCGGCCAGGTCGCCCGACCAGATGCGCCGGCCTGCCACCTGACCGACCGGCTCGGTGATGTCCGCGACCGCACACGGGCGGCAGGGTGGGATAGCTGCGTCGTGATCAATGAACGGGGCATCGTGCTCGGCCGCATCCGTGGTGACGCACTTGACGGGAATGCGGAGCAGTTGGCTGATGCCGTGATGCGACCCGGCCCGGTGACGGTCCGACCGAGTGAACCACTCGACGGACTCGTGCGTCGGATGCGGGAGCGAAGTACGGCGGACATCGTCGTCTCGACATCGAACGGGATGCTCGTCGGCGTGCTTCGACGCGCCGACGCCGAGCGGCGACTCGCGGAAGAGACCAAAGCGTGAGCGATCAGCCACCCGTACCGATCCTCTACACCCAGACCGGCTGTGCCGACAGCCCGAAGGTGCGCGACTGGCTGGTCGAGCGCGGCATCCCCTTCGTCGAGCGCAACGTCACCGGCGACCTCGACGCGGCGATGGCGCTCTACCGCACGGGCACCTTCGCGACACCGTTGCTGGTGGTCGGCGAGACACGGGTGCTCGGCTTCCGGCCCGCCGAGATCGAGGCGGCGGCGCCGCCCCGCGCGGTCGAGTCCCGCACGAAGGCCCCCGGCGGGGCCCAGCGGCCTTCGTCGTCCTCGATCGAGGTTCCGGGCGCGCCAGCGGCGCGATCCGCACCATGCCAGCCGATGCCAGCCGATGCCAGCGCAGTCGTCGAAACTCAGGCACCCGCAGCGCAGGCTCTGCTCCAGCACGTCCCGCACCCGCTGGGCGCGGGCGAGGAGGGCGTCCATCTCGTCGATCTTCCGACCGGCCAATGCACGCCAGCGATCCGATGCCGGGGCATCCTCCGGAAAATCGTGGAAGAGCCCCCGCGTCTCGGCGACGGTGAATCCGGCCTCCCGCGCCATGCGGACCACGGTCAGGCGGATCAGCACGTCCGGGCCGTACCGGCGGCGACCGTTCAGGCGGCGCGGCGCGGGCAGGAGACGCACGCTCTCGTAGTAGCGGATCGCCGATGGCCGGATACCCGCCCGGCGAGCCACCTCGCCGATGCTCAGGGTGTCCATGTGTCCGAGCCCCTTGACGTCGAGCGTGCTTGAACTCGTATCGTAGGACATGAGCATACGACGAGTAGTCGCCGGGGTGCGGCGGCGCTGGCAGATGAACGGAGGCAACCCATGGTCGATGATCGGGAGCGGACGGTCAGCGAGTCTGGTCTCAGTTGCGGCCTCGTCGGGCGGGAGTTCGCCGAACGGAAGGAGAGCCTGACCCGGGACCTGTTCGCGCACGTCGAGCGCGTCGAGGAACTCCCCGACGGGTTCGCCTACCGGTTCCCGGCGGGCGAGCCCTGGCCCGCGAAGGTGCTGGAGGTAATCACCGCCGAGCGGCGATGCTGCCCGTTCTTCACCTTCGAGATGGTCTTCGAGCCGCACGGCGGGCCGCTCTGGCTGCGGTTGCGCGGCCCGGAGGGGGTGAAGGCGTTCGTGGGCGCCGAACTCGGCATCCAGGACCTCAGCCCCGCGGCGCGTAGATGATGATCCCGGCCCCGACCAGCGCGACCGCGCCGCCGAGCAGGTCGTAACGATCCGGCCGGACCCCCTCGACTCACCAGCCCCAGCCGAGCGAGAGGGCGATGAAGACTCCCCCGTATGCCGCGTAGACGCGGCCAAAGCTGAGGCCCTCCGGCTGCAACGCCGGCAACACGCCATAGAGGAAGAGGACCAAGCCCCCGGCCATGCCCAGCCAGACGGCCCGCCCCTCCTGCGGCCAGAGCCAGACCAGATAGCCGCCCCCGACCTCGCACAGCCCCGCCAGCGCGAAGAGGAGGATCGAGCGGGCAATGGTGCTGGTGTCCATGCCGGGAAGGACAGCGCCGCCGTGCTACCATCGCCGCCATGCCCGCCATGACGTCTCGCCTGCGGACCGTCCTCCGCTCCTACGCCGGCGTGGCCCGGAGCCCGTCCTACTTCCCACTCTGGCTGGCCCAACTCGTCTCGAACGCCGGCGACACGCTCCACTACATCGCCCTGGTCGTGCTCGTCTTCGAGCTCACCGGGCGTGGCGCCGCGGTCGCGGTGCTGGTCGCCGCCGAGGCGATCCCGGCCCTACTGCTGGGCCCCGTCGCCGGCGTGGTGATCGATCGCTTCAGCCGGAAGGCCGTGCTGATCGGCGCCGACCTGATCCGCGCCGCCCTCGTCGCGTCGCTGGTCTGGCCGCAAGGTGCCTGGCACGCCTACGCCGTCGCCGCCGGGATCGCGGCGGGCAACACGTTCTTCAACCCGACGGTGCAGGCCGTCATTCCCGCGATCACCACGGCGGAGCAGCGCCTGGCCGCGAACTCGGTCGCCTGGTCCACGGGCCGGCTGGTCCAGATCGTCGCCGCGGCGGTCGCCGGCGGCCTGATCGGGTTGGTCGGCACCGAAGCGGCCTTCATCGTCAACGCGGCGACCTTCGTCGTCTCGGCGGCGCTGCTCGTCCGGCTCCGCATCCCGGCCCACGCGGGGCAGGTCGCCAGCGCCGCCCGGCACGGCTTGGGCGGCTACCTCGCCGACGCGCGGGCTGGGCTGGACTTCGCCCGCCGGGACCGGTTCGTCTCCCGCCTGCTGATCGTCCAGGCCCTGGCCTCGCTGGCGACCGGGGCGACGGGGGCGTTGCTCGTCGTGCTCGCCGAGCGCCACCTTCGCCTCGGACCGGGAGGCTTCGCCTGGCTGATCGGGGCAATCGGGGCCGGTGCCCTGGTCGGCCCACTGATCCCCAACGCGCTCGCCCGGGACTATCGCGATGCCCGCTGGCTCTTCGTCCCCTACGTCGTCCGTGGCGTCGGCGATGTGTTGATCGCCGTCTTCACCCCGCTGCCGGTCGCGCTGGTGATCCTGTTCGTCTACGGCCTGAACACCTCGACGGGGATGGTGGTCTTCTCATCGACAGTGCAGGGCGCCATCCCCGACGCGATGCGGGGACGCGTCTTCACCGTGCTCGACGTGACCTGGAACGCGACCCGGTTGCTCTCGCTCGCGGCGGGAGCGATCCTCGCTGATTCCCTGGGCATCCGGCCGGTGTTCTGGCTGGGCGGCGCGC
>JACCVE010000499.1 GCA_013698285.1 Chloroflexia bacterium
CGTCCATCCGGGCGGAGAGGGCGAGATTCGAACTCGCGGAGCTCTCGCTCGACTGTTTTCAAGACAGTTGCCTTAAACCGCTCGGCCACCTCTCCCGGGCACCGCCGCGACCGGAGCCCCAGTATACGCCACGACCCGGGCGTCCACAACGGCCAATGTGGGCGTCGTCGACCCGCGGGGTGACTTCCTTGCCGGGTCAGGTTGAGACCCGGACGGGTGTCGCGAGCGGCGTGATCGTCTCCTGCTCCGGGAAGTACGAGCGGATGGCGTCGGGTAGGCGAACGGAGCCGTCCTCTCGCTGGTACGTCTCCAAAATCGCGATCATGGTCCTGGGCAGGGCGAGGGCCGAGCCATTGAGGGTGTGCAGGTGACGTGGCTTTCCCCCGCCCGAAGGTCGGAAGCGGAGGTTGGCGCGGCGGGCTTGGAACTCGCGGAAGGTCGAGACGGACGACACCTCCAACCACTCTCCCGAGCCGGGCGCCCAGACCTCGAGGTCGACGGTGTACGCCGACGAGAACGAGAGGTCGCCGGCGCAGATCTGGAGGCGGCGGGAGCGGAGGCCGAGGCCGTCGAGGACCGCTTCGGCGTGGTCGAGGAGGCGGGCGTGCTCGGCGTCCGAGTCGTCCGGGTGGACGAACTTGACGAGTTCGACCTTCTCGAACTGGTAGCCGCGCTTGATGCCCCGCACCTCGCGTCCGGCCGAGATCTGCTCGCGCCGGAAGCAGGGGGTGTGCGCGACGTGGTTGATCGGCAGGGTCGCCTCGTCCAGGATTTCATCGCGGTACATGTTGGTGATCGGGACCTCGGCGGTCGGAATCAGCCACTTGTCTTCTTCGGCGTCGTGATAGAGGGTCTCTCCGAACTTGGGCAAGTTTCCGGTCCCGACCAGCATCTCGGCCGGGACGAGGTAGGGAGGTGCGACCTCGACGTAGCCGTGCTGGCGAGTGTGGAGATCCAGCATCCAGTCGATCAGGGCCCGTTGGAGACGGGCACCGTCACCGACCAGGATGTAGTTCCTGGCCCCGGCGACCTTCACGCCCCGCTCGAAGTCGATGATCCCGAGCGCCTCGCCGAGTTCCCAATGGGGCCGGGGGGTGAACCCGAACTCTGGCATTTCGCCCCGTTCCGAGATGACGATGTTGTCCCGTTCGTCGGTCCCGTCGGGAACGATCTCGGCCGGAAGGTTCGGCACAGTCAGGAGGAGGGCCTGGAGTTCCGCGTCGATCGCCCGGGATTCGACATCGTAGCGGTCGATGTCGTCGCCCAGCGTGCGGAGGGTCTCGATCAACGACTGGCGCTCGGCGGCGTCGCTCGCCTTCTGGACGAGTTTCGAGCCCTGGTTGCGTTCCGCCTTCAGGGCCTCGACCGAGGTCAGCGTCTGGCGACGCCGTTCCTCGAGCTCCAGGATCGCGTCGATCGGCGCGTCCATGCCACGTTTGGCCATCGCGGCCCGGACTAAGTCCGGCTGCTCGCGGATGAGGCGGGTGTCGATCACGGGGAAGAAACCTTTCGCGGGTCGCGCCGCCGGGCATCGCTCGCGGGGGAGTCCCGGCGATGTCCGGCGACGTGAGAATAGTTGGTATCAGGGAGGGGAGGGATGGCCTGGCGGCCCGTCGGCGCGCCCGCTTAGGAAGCGAGGGCGGCCGACTGGCTAGACGAAGCGAAGTCGAGTGGCCGGAATCCGGGCAGAAACTTCCACCACGCTTCGACCACGTGGCTGTCGAGGCGGCGCTCGATGGTGTAGTACATGCCGGCCCGCGGTTCGGCTGGCACCGTCCGTAGGTCCATCCGGGCCTGCGACAGCGACTTGCCGCCTTTGCGGTGGTTGCAACTCTTGCAGGCCGAGACCAGGTTGTCCCACGAGTGCCCACCGCCCCGGGAGCGGGGGATGATGTGGTCGATCGTCAGGTCGTGGGAGTGACGGCCACAGTATTGGCAGGTGTGGTCGTCGCGGATGAAGATCTCGCGCCGGGTCAGCTTCACGCGCGGCCGGGGCCTCCGGATGAGATAGGTCATCCGGATCACGGACGGGAAAGGGTAGGCACGCGTCGCCGTTCGCACGGTACTGGCGTGCTCCTCCAAGACCTCGGCCTTGCCGTCGAAGACGAGGACGAACGCTCGCCGGACGTTGCAGACGTTGAGCGGCTCATAATTCTGGTTCAGCACCAGGACGGCTCTGTTCACCCTGTCGATCCCTCGTCACGATCAGGGTTGCCGCGGGGACCTTCGCACCAGGCTCCGGTTGCAACCGACATCCAACCATCCGCACCTGCTCGTATGGTAGCAGGGCCGGAGAATCGACGGTAGGGTCATGGCTGGTCGCGGTCGCCGGTTCACGAGTGGTAAACGTCTCCCGGATACCGGCCGTCGTCGCCGCACCGGGGACGGTCAATCGGCCGCCATAGCCTCCACGCCGAGGATCGGGCGCAAGAAGTCGCCGGTGAAGGAGCCGGGGGCGGACGCGATCGCCTCCGGTGTCCCCTCGGCGATGACCAGACCGCCGCCGTTGCCGCCCTCGGGACCGAGGTCGATCACCCAGTCAGCCGACTTGATCACGTCTAGGTTGTGCTCGATGACGAGGATCGTGTTGCCGCCGTCGGCGAGACGCTGCAGCACGCCGAGGAGGCGCTCGATGTCGGCGAAGTGGAGGCCGGTCGTCGGCTCGTCCAGGATGTACATCGTCCGCCCGGTGGCACGGCGGGACAGTTCCGAGGCCAACTTCACCCGCTGCGCCTCGCCGCCGGAGAGCTGGGGGGCGGGCTGGCCGAGGGTGATGTAGCCGAGTCCCACGTCATCGAGCGTCTTCAGCTTGTTCGAGACGCTGGGGATGTGCTCGAAGAAGACGTGGGCGTCGGCCACCGTCATGTCGAGCACGTCGGAAATGCTCTTGCCCTTGTAGGTGATCTCCAGCGCCTCGCGGTTATAGCGCTTGCCCTTGCAGACCTCGCAGGGGACGAAGACATTCGGGAGGAAGTTCATCTCGATCTGGATGATGCCCTCCCCCTTGCAGGACTCGCAGCGGCCGCCCTTGACGTTGAACGAGAAGCGGCCGGCCAAGTAGCCCCGGGCCTTGGCCTCCGGCATCGAGGCGAAGAGTTCTCGGATCGGGGTGAAGACCCCGGTGTAGGTGGCTGGGTTGGAGCGCGGGGTGCGGCCGATCGGGCTCTGGTCAATGTCGATCACCTTGTCGAGGTGCTTGACGCCTTCCAGGGCGACGTGGCTGGCGGGGCGCTGGCGGGAGCCGTGGAGTTCCTGGGCCAGTCGGGGGTAGAGCGTGTCGGTGACCAGGCTGCTCTTGCCGGAGCCGGAGACGCCGGTGACGCACATGAAGGTGCCGAGCGGGAACCGGACGGTGACGTCCCGCAGGTTGTTCCCGGACGCGCCGCGCAGCAGGAGCGACTTGCCGTTCCCGGGCCGCCGCGTGTCGGGGATCGGGATCGCGCGGCGGCCGCTCATGTACTGGCCGGTGATCGAGCCGGGAGTGGCCTCGATCTCGGCCAGGGTGCCGGAAGCCACCACCTCGCCGCCGTGGACCCCGGCGCCGGGGCCGATGTCGAGGATCCAGTCGGCGGCCCGCATCGTGTCCTCGTCGTGCTCGACCACGATCAAGGTGTTGCCGAGGTCGCGCAGCCGGAGGAGCGTCTTGATCAGGCGGGCGTTGTCGCGCTGGTGGAGGCCGATGCTGGGCTCGTCGAGGATGTAGAGGACACCCATCAGGCTGGAGCCGATCTGGGTCGCCAGGCGGATGCGCTGGGCCTCGCCGCCGGAGAGGGTGTTGGCGGCCCGGTCGAGGGTCAGGTAGTCGAGCCCGACGTCGATCAGGAAGCCGAGGCGCTCCCGGATCTCCTTCACGATCTGGCGGGCGATCAGTCGCTCCCGCTCCGAGAGGGGGATGGCGCCCGGGCGTGGTTCCCCGGCCAACGAGGTCGCCCACTCCCGGACCTCACGAATCGGGCCGCTGGTGACGTCCAGGATCGAGCGGCCATCGACCAGGACCGACAGGATCTCGGGCTTGAGCCGGGCGCCATGGCAGCTCGGGCAGGGCCGGGCCGACATGTAGCGGCCGATCTCCTCCTTGATGAAGTCGGAGGTGGTCGAGGCGTACCGCCGCTTCAGGTGGGGGATCACGCCCTCGAACGGCACGTCGTACCCCCGGGTCTTGCCCTTGGCCGAGGTGTAGCGCACCGTCAGCGGCTCGCCGTTGTTGCCGTAGAGGACCACCGAGAGCTGTTCGGCCGAGAGGGCCGAGATGGGCTGGTGGAGGTCGATCCCGTACCGGTCGGAGAGCCCGGCGAGCAGGGAGTCATACCAGGTCTGGCTGTCCTTGCCAGCCCGGGCCCACGGCTGGATCGCACCCTGGCGGATCGAGAGCATCCGGTTGGGGATCACGAGGTCCGGGTCGAACTCCATCGTCGTGCCGAGGCCGGTGCAGGTCGGGCAGGCGCCGTGGGGCGAGTTGAACGAGAAGTTGCGCGGTTCGATCTCGCTCAAGCCGACAACGCCGTGGTCAGGGCAGGCGAACTTCTCCGAGAAGGTCAGGGCCTCACCGTCGACGACCTGGACGATCGCCAGCCCGTCGGCGATCCGCAGGGCGGTCTCCAGCGACTCGATCAGGCGGAGGCGGTCCGGATGATCGTCCGGGGCGACGCCCTCCTCATGCCGGACCACCAGCCGATCGACGACCACTTCGATGGTATGTTTCTTCGTCTTGGTCAGCTTCAGTTCCTCGTCCAGGTCGCGGACCACGCCATCGACCCGGACCCGGACGAATCCCTGACGGCGGATCTCTTCCAGCGCGCCGGAATGCTCACCCTTGCGGTCCCTGATCACGGGGGCCAGCACGAGTAAGCGCGAGCCGTCCGGCAGGGAGAACGCCTGCTGGGCCATCTGCTGGACCGACTGCTGGACGATCGGCAGGCCGCAGATCGGACAGTGTGGGTGGCCGACGCGGGCGAAGAGGAGCCGGAGGTAGTCGTAGATCTCGGTGACGGTCCCGACGGTCGAGCGCGGGTTGCGGCTGGTGCCCTTCTGGTCGATCGAGATGGCGGGGGAGAGACCCTCGATGTGGTCGAGGTCGGGCTTCTCCATCTGGCCCAGGAACTGGCGGGCATAGGCGGAGAGGGACTCGACGTAGCGGCGCTGGCCCTCGGCGAAGATGGTGTCGAAGGCGAGCGACGACTTGCCCGACCCGGACAGCCCAGTGAAGACGACTAGTTTGTCGCGGGGGATCGAGACGTCGATGTCCTTGAGATTGTGTTCGCGAGCGCCGCGGACGACCAGGAACTCGTGCAGGGGAGGCATGGTGCTGTCCTCGGGAACGTTGGGGGGCGACGGAGCAGGACCGAACATGTGTACGCCAGGCGATTTTACCACGCGGGGGTGTGGACGTACACGTTTTCGGTGACGGTCCGTCACACCCTTGGCGATTGCGGTGCGCCAGCGTTGGCCACGGGGGAGGTCCGGCGAGCGGACATGCCGCCCCAGGCGCACGCGTCGCATCGTCTGCCGAAGTCCGGATCGAGAGGGGTCGTCGGGGTCCCGGGGCGAGGGACGTTCGCCACGGCCAAGGTTGACACCCGAAGGCCGGGATCGCACAATCTGAGCAGACTGGAGACGGGGAGGAGTAAGCGAGCCGACCGCCGACAGGGACCGGGATCGTCGATTGAGAATCCCGGATGGTGTGGAGGCCGCCGAAGTCGCCCTCGAGGTGATGGGTCGAGGTGAGCCAGACACTCACGGAGGCCGATCCGGGTGCGCCCGATAGCGCGCGGCAGAGTGCGGCCGTCCTCGGGGAGGGCCGAAGCAAGGTGGTACCGCGGGTTCGCCCGTCCTTGCGCGAGAGCGCTGGGCGGGTTTCGTGTTTTTCGAGAGACACGGTGTCCCGTCCCGGCTGGGTAGCGAGCGAAGAGGAGGTCGGGGATGGCCGGCACGGTGGAGCGGAGGGGCGGGGCACCGGGGTCCGTGGGTGAACTGGCGAAGGCGTACGATCCCGTCGGGATCGAGCGGGGTTTCTACGATTGGTGGGACGCCTCCGGCTACTTCCAGGCGCGGGACGGCGAGAAGGCGTTCGTCGTCGTGATGCCGCCGCCGAACGTGACCGGCGAGCTGCACATCGGCCACGCCCTGTTCGTCGCGGTCGAGGACGCGATGGTCCGCTGGCACCGGATGCGGGGTGAGCCGACCCTGTGGACACCCGGCGCCGACCACGCCGGGATCGCCGGTCAATGGGTGGTCGAGCGTGAGCTGGCCGCGGAGGGATTGACCCGGCACGACCTCGGCCGCGAGGCGTTCCTGGCCCGGGTCTGGGACTGGATGGATCGCTACCGGGGACGCATCCGGGAGCAGATGAAGGTCCTCGGCGCCTCGTGCGACTGGTCCCGGTTCGCCTTCACGATGGACCCCGGCCCGGCCCGGGCCGTCCGCCACGCCTTCAAGCACCTCTATGACCGGGGCCTGATCTACCGGGGCGAGCGGATGATCTCCTGGTGCCCCAGGTGCCGGACGGCCCTCTCCGACCTGGAGGTGGCCTACCGCGACGAGGCCTCGATGCTCTGGCACCTGGCCTACCCGGTCGAGGGGTCGGAGACCGGCGAGACGGTCGTCGTCGCCACGACCCGGCCCGAGACGATGCTCGGAGACACGGCCGTGGCCGTGTTTCCCGGCGACGAGCGGTACGCCCACCTGATCGGTAAGCGGCTCTCCCTGCCCATCATGGGCCGGTCGATCCCGATCGTCGCCGACGAGGCCGTTGACCCGGCCTTCGGCTCCGGCGCGGTCAAGGTGACGCCAGCCCACGACCCGAACGACTTCGAGATCGGCCGCCGCCACGGCCTCGAATCCATCATCGTGATCGGATTCGACGCGACCATGACGGGGGAGGCCGGCCGGTTCACCGGGATGAGCACGGCCGAGGCCCGGCGAGAGGTGGTCGCCGAGCTAAGTCGGCTTGGCGCCCTGGTCCGGGAGGAACCGCACACCCACTCGGTCGGTCGTTGCTCGCGGTGCGACACCGTCATCGAGCCGCTCGTCAGCCCGCAGTGGTGGGTGACGATGGCGCCGCTCGCCGCGCCGGCCGTGGAGGCGGCCAAGGACGGCCGCCTGACCTTCGTGCCGGACCGGTTCCGGGGTGTCTACTTGAACTGGATGGAGAACATCCGCGACTGGTGCATCTCCCGCCAGCTCTGGTGGGGGCACCGCATCCCCGTCTGGACCTGCCAGGCGGACGGGTGCGGCGAGGTCACGGTCAGTGTCGAGGAGCGCTTGGACGCCTGCCCGGTCTGCGGCGGGCCGGTGGAGCAGGACCCGGACGTCCTGGACACCTGGTTCAGTTCTGGCCTGTGGCCGTTCTCGACCCTGGGCTGGCCGGACGAGACGGAGGATCTGGCCCGGTTCTACCCCTCGTCGGTGATGGAGACGGGCTACGACATCCTGTTCTTCTGGGTCGCCCGGATGGTCTTCTTCGGCCTGGAGATCATGGGCGAGGTGCCATTCCACACCGTCTACCTCCACGGGACCGTCCGGGACGCCGAGGGGGCCCGGATGAGCAAGACCAAGGGCAACTCGGAAGACCCGACCGAGATCACGGCCCGGTACGGTTCCGATGCCTTGCGGTTCACCCTGTTGACCCAGGCTTCGCCCGGCAACGACATGCGGCTCAGCGAGCAGCGGGTCGAGTCGGCCCGCAACTTCGCCAACAAACTGTGGAACGCGATCCGGTTCTCGAAGCGGTGGCTCGAGACCAACCCGGTGCGGATGGGAATGGACGGGCCGCTGCGCCCCGAGCCGACCGCGCTCGCGGACCGTTGGGTGATCAGCCGCTGCGACGCGGTGACCGCCGAGGTCACATCGCTGATGGGCCAGCACCTCTACGGCGAGGCGGCTCGCCAGATCCAGGACTTCGTCTGGTCGGAGCTGTGCGACTGGTACATCGAGGCGGCCAAGGTCCGGCAGGGGACGGACCGCGAGGGAGAGGTCGCGACGACCCTGGCCTACGTGGTCGAGCGCAGCCTCCGGTTGCTCCACCCGTTCATGCCCTTCGTGACCGAATCGCTCTGGCAGGTGGTGCCGCACGCCGGGGAGAGCGTCATGATCGCGCCCTGGCCGGAGGCGGGTGCCCGGGACGAGGCGGCCGAGGCGGGATTCGGCGCCCTGATCGAGCTGGTCCGGGGTATCAGGAACGCCCGGGCCGAGGCTGGGGTCGAACCGGGCCGGCGGATCGCGGCCGACGTCTACGGTGGTCAGGACGCCGCCGGCATCGAGGCCGCCCGCGCCGAACTGGCCAGTCTCGCCCGGATCGACCCCGCGGCCTTGCGGTTCGTCCCCGAGCGGCCGCGGGCGGGACCGGACGCGCTGACCGTCGTGGCGGGCGACGCGGTGGCGACCCTGCCGCTGATGGGGATGATCGACGTCGCGGTCGAGACGGAACGGCTGGACCGGGAACTGGAGGAAGCGCGGGCCGAGCGCGGCCGGGCCACGGCGCAACTGTCGAACGAGGCGTTCACGGGCCGGGCCCCGGCCAACGTGGTCGATGTCCAGCGCCGCCGCCTGGCGACGGCGGAGGAGAGGATCACCGTCCTGGAGGGTCGCCTGGCGGCCCTGCGCGGGTGACCTTCGGGGAGGGCGTCGATCGGCGGCTGGACCGGGCACCGGCCGTCGAACTTCCGTCGGTGACGCCCCGGTTGCCACGGGCATTCTTTGCCCGGCCGGCCGTCGAGGTGGCTCGCGACCTGATCGGACGTGTGCTCCACGTGCGCGACGGGGCCGGCGTGTTGGTCGGCACCATCGTCGAGACCGAAGCCTACGGCGGCGAGACGGACCTGGCCGCGCACGCGTCCTTTCGCCGGAACGGCAATGTCCGGGTCGTCTGGGGAACGCCGGGTCTCGTCTACATGTACACCGCTTATGGCCTCCACGCAATGTTGAACCTCGTGACAGACGGAGAGGGGCAGGCCGGAGCGGTGCTGATCCGGGCGCTCGAACCGGTCGCCGGGATCGAAACGATGCGGGTCCGGCGGCCGGGTATCCCCGACGCGCGGCT
>JACCVE010000511.1 GCA_013698285.1 Chloroflexia bacterium
GGGGCCGGGCGGGCGATGAGCCGGTCCGACACCGTAGTGACGGTGTCGTCGTCATCGCCGGGCCGGCTGGCCGCTGTCCGGGACGCGGCACAGGTGCCGTCATGGGACGTCTCGATCTGCTCGGCACGGTGTGACGCCGTGGGCATTCCGGCCGGATGCGGATGGGTCAGGTCGCCGGGGCCACGGCTGTCGTCATCGTGGTGTTCAGTCGCGGCGTGGGCCGGCACGGCCGCCGAGTGCGCGGCGGCAGCCATGCCGAGGTCGTGGATGAGCACGACGATCACCAGGGAGAGCGCGGTCCAGACGACGAGGCGGTATCGGAACATCTTCGTCATGGCCAGCTAGGGTCCCTCGTCCGGGCGCACCGTCGCGCCGTTCACGATATCGTCGCCGTTCGATTCCCTGCGCATGAGCCGTGCCCATCGGGCCGGGTGGGCACGGATCGGGAGGGTGTCGCGCGGGGTCGCATGGGTGTGGTGCCCGTCCAGGTTCGCGACCCGGGCGTGATCCCGACACGGGCGCCGGCGCTCGCCGTGCGGCACGGCGGTGACGGCGGGTGCGTTCTCCCGTAGGATGGCCGCCATATGGACACTGGCCCGGCGCGGTGCTGGCGAGACCCACGCCAGTCGAGGAGCCGGTCACGAGACCCGGTTCGATCACGAGGAGATGCCAGACCATGACCGAAACGTCGCCACGCCCGACGACCATCCCGCATCTCGGGCCACCGTCGGTGGTCCGCCGGGCACCCTGGCAGGACAGCGAGGAGGTCCGGGTCAGCAACTGGGTCACGCCATGGGACGGGGTCGAGACGATCGATGCCGGGCTGGTCGGCCTGCCGTACTCGGGCGCCTCGATCACGGCGGGGAGCGCGGCCGGGGGCCCGGAGGCGATCCGGCTGGCGTTCCGATCGAATACGACCTACTCGGCCGACTTCGACGTCGATGTCCAGCGGTTGCGCGTACGGGACCTTGGCGACGTCGGCGGGCACCTGACCGATGTCGGGGTCGCCCACGCCAAGATCGAGGCAGCCGTCGCCGCGATCACCACCCGGGAACCCCACTTCGTGCCGATCATGCTCGGCGGGGACCATTCGGTGACCGCCCCGGCCGTGCGCGGATTCGCCGCCGCCCGGGCTGGGCGGCGGATCGGCCTGATCAACATCGACGCCCACCACGATGTCCGGAATATGGAACATGGGCCCCACAACGGGACGCCGTTCCGCCAGCTCATCGAGGGGGGACAGGTGGCGGGGGAGAACCTGGTGGAACTGGGCATCCATGGGTTCGTCAACTCGGCCCGCTACCAGCGCTGGCTCCTCGATCGGGGAGGCACGGTCATCTCCGCGCGGACGGTCCAGCGGGAGGGCATGGAGGCGTGCGTCGCCGAGGCGCTGCGGATCGCGGCCGAGGGGGCCGACCTGGTCTATGTCTCGGTCGATATCGACTGCCTGGCCTACCCGTGGGCGGCCGGCACCTCCGCCTCGACGGCCGAGGGGCTGAGCGCCTGGCAATTGCTGGAGGCGGTCTGGGCATGCGGCCTGCACCCGAAGGTGGCGGCGTTCGACCTGGTCGAGGTCGACCCGTCGCGGGATATCCAGAACCTGACCGCGCGGACGGCATGCTCGACGATCCTGACGTTCTTGGCTGGATTGGCGACGCGGACCGGCGTAGCGGTCCCGGCCTGAGTCCGGTCGGACCGCGCCCAGTCCGGACTCGATCGGCGGGTCGTTCCCTGCCCAAGGCTGGTCCGGACCGCCGTGGCCGACACGATCCTCACGGTGACCCGAGCCGCGGGAGGCGGACGCGGATGAGCGAGACGAGCGATGTGTCGCGCGGTGACGGCTGGACGCTGGCGCCCGTCCTGCCGGAGGAGCGGCCGTTACTGGAACGGCTCGGGGAGTTGTACCTGTACGACTTCACGGGCTTCGCCCCGTGGGACGTGGGGGAAGACGGCCTCTTCGACCACGAGGGCTGGGCCAGGGGACTCTGGGCCGACCCGAGGCACACCGCGCTGTTGATCAGGGTAGGAGGGAAGCCAGCAGGGTTCGCGATCGTCTCCGACCGGAGCATGTTCGCCGCCGGGGTGGCGACGTGGTATCTGGCCGAGTTCTTCGTGATGCGGCGCTACCGGCGACTGGGCATCGGGGCGGCGGTGGCCCGGGCGGTCTTCGATCGCTACCCGGGTCCCTGGCACGTCCTCCAGATGACGGAGAACGTCGCCGCCCAGGCGTTCTGGCGACGGGTGATCGGGAACTATCTCGGGCACCCGGCCGATGAGTTCACCACGAGCCAGGGCAATCCAGTCCAGACGTTCACGGCGCCGGGGGCGAATGTCTCAGGGGCGTGATCGGTCGTGCCATTCACTGATGGGTCGTGATCAATAGGAAGGAACCGGTGCGCGTGGATGCCGGACGACGTGAGGGATCGGGCGAACGGGTCGCCGGAGCGGCAGGAGGACAGCGATGGTGGTCAACGAGGTCGAGAGCGGAGCAGCGCGCGATCGGGTCGCGGTGGTGACCGGGGCGGGCAGCGGTGTGGGACGGGCGACGGCACTGGCCCTGGCGACCGGGGGCTACGCGGTCGGACTCGTCGGCAGGCGGGCCGGGCCTCTGGCGGAGACGGCCGCGCTGGTCGAGGAGCGGGGCGGCCGGGCGTTGCCCCTGCCCGGTGACACCGG
>JACCVE010000512.1 GCA_013698285.1 Chloroflexia bacterium
GTTCCGGCCCGACCAGCCGCGACCCCGCGAGGTGTCGTATCGTTCCCGGTGCCCGGCCCATTCACGGTCACCGGGCTGACGCCGACGCCGGCACCGTCCCGTCGCGCTCACGTCTCCATCGTGGGACGGGTCGCGAGGTGGAGACCGGGCGGGGATGTCCGGTGCCAGCGATGACCGCTCGTCCCGATTCGCCCGTGGGTCGGCAGGCACGACCCAACGTCTTGGTACCGGAGGCGCGAGCGCCGGTCCAGGGGAACGCGGACCATGCAGCAGCGACCGATCAGCCCCGCCCGCGTGATGGCCAACACCGCCGCCGTCCTCTTCGTGCTGGGGATGGCCTGGCTGCTGGTCCAGATCCGCTCGATCATCCTCCTCCTGATCCTCGGCATCGTCCTCGCCGCCGCGATCGAGCCACTGGTCTACCGGCTCCGTCGCAAGGGCCTCTCCCGGGGCCAGGCCATCATGACCGTCTACGTCGGGCTGATCGCCCTGGTGAGCCTGGGGATCTACCTCCTGTTCCCGCCCCTGATTCGCCAGGCCGGGGCCCTCTTCGACAGCGTCCCGGCCCTGCTGCTGGACCTGGAGGACCAGGCCCGAGCCAGCGACAACCAGTTCATCCGCACCTCCGGCCGGCGCACGATCGACCAGATCGGCGATGCGGTGGACGACTTCCTCCGGAACCCGCCGATCGAGACCACGACGGCGCTGGGCTTCATCACCTCGGCGGTCGGGATCGTCTTCACCCTGATCACGGTGATGATCGTGGCCTTCTATTGGATGACCGAGAAGGCGATCATCAAGCGGGTGATCCTCGGCCTCTTCCCACTGGACCGGCGGGACCGCGCCCACGCGCTGTGGGACACGATCGAGGCCAAGATCGGCGGCTGGACCCGCGGCCAACTGATCCTCTGCACGACGATCGGCCTGATCTCGGCGATCGCCTACTCGCCGTACGTGCTCGACGTCCAGTTCTGGCTGGCCCTGGCGATCTTCGCCGGGCTGACGGAGCTGATCCCGTTCATCGGGCCGTTCCTCGGCGGCGGGGCGGCGGCGGTGATCGCCCTGACCTCCTCGCCGGAGAAGGCGCTGATCGTGGTCCTCTTCGTGATCGTGCTGCAACAGCTCGAAGGCGCCTTCCTGGTCCCCAGGGTGATGCGCAACGCGGTCGGCCTGACGCCCCTGACGGTGGTCCTCGCGGTGCTGATCGGCAGCGCCCTGGGCGGACCGGTCGGGGCGATCCTCGGCATCCCCGTCGCCGCCGCTGTCCAGGTCCTCCTGCAGAACATCCTCTATGGCTCGAACGAGGATCCCCTGGCCCGCGACGCGGGGACCTCCCTCGTCGCCTCGATCACCAGTGGGACCGCGGAGACCGTCCCGGCGGCGAGCGCGCCCTCGCCGGCGGCGGCCGCTCGAACCGGCTCGCCCGCCCGGCCGGGAGTGGCACGGCCACCCGTGGCGCCCCCGGCCACCGACCCGGCCACCGCGGCGGAGCGCGGCGCACCGACCACACCGGACACTGCCCCGGCCGGGTAGCCACGCCGGAGGAGGCGGCGAGCGGGCGCGACCGGGTCGTCGCCTATCCCCTCCCCGCTGTTCGGAGCATGGGCCCACCCTGCCGGATCGGCAGCGGCGCGGTATGCTACGTCGTGCGCCCACCACGAGGATCGATCCCTTAGCACTCGCCCACGTGGGTCGTCCGCGCCTCCTGACCGAGCCCATGGGCGGGGCCTGCCGGAGTGGGGAAGAACGGCGATGACTGCTCCCGTGCGCCAGACCGCGGTCACCCCCGGTATCACCCGGGAAACGATCGTCGCCCTCTTCGACGATAGCCTCGACGCCGAGCAGGCGCTGATGGCATTACGGAAGATGACCGGGGCGCCGGAGCAGATCTCGCTGGTGGTGCGGGACCGGGCCACCGAGGACCAGAACACGCTCGAGACCACCGGCGCCCTGGCTCGGGTCCTCGTCGCCACGGCCCTCGACGCGGTCGGTGGGTGGCTCCAGGGGCTCGCTTCCCTGATCGTGCCCCGGCGAGGGACCTACCTGGTCGCCGGGCCGATCGGCGCGGCCCTGACCAACGTCGCCCCCGCGCGGCAGGGCGTTCGTGTCCCTCCGGGGGATGCCGGTGGCCAAGGTAGCGGGGATAGCAGCCGCCGCGGCGGGGATGACGCCGGCACGGTCGCCGGGACGGCCAAACCGGAGCCGAACGGGTTGCTCGTCACGCTGGTCGAGTTTGGGTTCGGTCCCGACGAGGCGGAGTACATCGAGCGGCGGCTGGAGGCGGGCGCCGCCCTGATCGCGATCACGTCCAACGACACCCGCCGCCTCGGCCGGTCGCGCCGCCTGTTCGCCGACCACAGTGCCGTCCACATCGGCCGGGCCGATACCGACGAGTACCTGGCCTCGGAAGTGACCGCGATGCTGGCCAGCGCGGCCCACGCCGCCGAGGGCAGCGACATCGTCGTCGCCGACGCCGTCGCCCCGCTACGTCACCTGTGCGACGCCGCCAACGACGCCGCTCCCACCCTGTCCGCCGCCTGTGGCGCGGACGCCGTCGACCAGGACGGACATCACCTGGGGACGGTCGAGGACCTGCTCGGCGACCCCGACGAGGCGGGACCGGACGGCTCGCCCACCCTGCGCTACGTGGTGATCGCCTCGGGCGGGGTCGTCTTCGGCCTGGGGAAGAGGCACGTCCCGGTCCCCGCCATGTTCTGCGACCTGGAGGTCCGGCCAGTGCGCGTCGGGCGGCTCCGTGACGACCTCGACGGCGCGCCCGTCCTGGCGATCGGACGGGCGTTCAGCCGCCGGGAGGAAGAGGCGATCTGCGCATTCTTCGACATCCCCTGTTATTGGGTGACGACGTAGGGCATCCTCCGGCCCGCGACGCCGTTCCGCCCGGACCGGCCCTGGTCAGCCAGGGGAGCCCGTGGCGTCGTCGGCCGAACGGATGGCTTCGAGCAGTTCGCCCGGCGGTGGTGAGCCTGCCTTGCGGTAGAGGACCCGCCCATCCTTGCCGACCACCACCACGGTCCGGGCGATGCCCGACCCGTCGGCCCTGATCGCGCCATAGGTCTCGGCGACCAACCGCCCCTCATCGACCAGCAGGTCGAAGGGGAAGCCGTGGGCCTCGATGAAGGCCAGATGACTCTCGGCACTGCCGAAGTTCACCCCGACCGGTTCGGTGTCGAGCTGCCGGAAATCGTTGATCGTCTCGCCAACGGCGGACAGTTGGGCCGTTCAGCCAGAGGTCTGGTCCTTCGGATAGAACAGCAGGAGGACCCGTCCCCGGCCCCGCAGGTCACCGAGCCGGAACTCGGACCCGCGCGCACCCCGCAACGTGAAATCTGGCGCCATATCGCCGACATCGACCATCGTCTCGTCCTCCCGTGGTGTGGATCGAGCACGGGGCATCACGCCACGGCGGCGTCCGCCCGGTGGCCGCCGCCGCACCGGCACCGTGATTGCACCACTCTGGTGCCTTTGGTACTGTAGCGTCCAACGTGCCACCGTCTCGGGGCGCCGTCTCCGATCGGGATGTCCCGATGATGAGCGGACCCGATGGCGAGTGGCCGTGTCCAGGTTGCGGGTCAGGACCCGATCCAGCCACGAGTCGCCGTCATCGGGCCCGGTGCCACCCCGCCGTCCATCCGATGTCCCGCCACGCCCGAAACGCCCACCGCTCGTCACGAGGTCGCACCCGATCCCTATGCCCCCCGATACCCGCGTCGCCGCCGTCTATGACATCCACGGCAACCAGACCGCGCTGGAAGCGGTCTTGACGACGATCGCCGCCGAGGGGATCGGCACGGTCGTCGTGGGCGGGGACATCGTCTGGGGTCCGGAGCCACGCGCCTGCCTGGAGCTGGTGATGCGCCTCGGGCCGCGGGCCAAGTTCCTCCGGGGCAATGCCGACCGCGAGGTCGCCGACGGGTACGACGAGGGCGAAGCGGTCCCGCCCGAGCTGGAACAGGTGACGGCCTGGTGCCGGCGCCAGTTGAACGTGGCCCAGCGCGTCTTCCTCGGCACCCTGCCCGACTTCCAGCGGGTGACGATCCCCGGCCTCGGCCCGACCCTGTTCTGCCACGGCTCCCCCCGGGGCGACAACGAGGCGATCACCGGCTGGATGCCGGAGGCGGAGATCGCGCCGATGGTCGAACGGGTGCGGGAGGCGACGATCGTCTGCGGCCACACCCACATCCACTTCGACCGCATGGCGGCCGGGAAGCGGATCGTCAACGCCGGCAGCGTCGGACTCCACCACGGCGCCGGGGCCTGCTGGGCCGTCCTCGGGCCGGATGTCGAGCTGCGCCGGACCCCCTACGACGTTGAACTGGCCATCACCCGGACCATCCGCTCCCGGGTCCCCGGCCACGAGGAATTCGTCTACCACCTCCGCAACCCGGATCCGAACAAGCGGGGGACGTGACGGGTAATCTGCCAAGATGATGGTGACCGCGTAATCAACCCGGCACGCCGGTCCGCGGCGGGTGATGGTGCCATGAGCCGGCGGACGTTGATCAGTTTCCGATGGTGGTCTCCCGGGCGTTTGCTATCATGGGAGCATTGACGAATCGTCGATCAGTGTCGGGTGACGTGCGGGGAAGAGATCGATGATCCGGACACTTTCTATCGACGACCCTACGCTCCGATGGGATTCCTTGATTGATCAGATCAACGAACAGGGTGACGAAGTCATCATCGAGGATTCGGAGAAGCGCAACGTCGTGGTGATCTCGATGGCGGCCTATGAAGAGACCCAAATGTTGCGGGAGCGGGCCCGTCAAGCCGAACTCCTGGAACGACTTCGGGCGCTCGAGGAGCGTATCGGCGATCGCAATGCTGATCTGAGCGAAGAACAGGTCATGGAGTTGGCCAACCGATTTTCCCGCGAGATGATCGATGACCTCGCGGCCGAAGGCAAACTCGTCTTCGAACGCGATCTCCGCTGATCACAAGTTGCGCGCCTTCGTCGACGCCAACGTGTTGATCAGTTTCTTACTGCGACCGTCGGCGTCGACCCCGCCGTCCGTCATCGTACGGGTGGGGTTGAGAGGAGCATACAGCCTACTGGTGAGCGAGACCGTGGTCACTGAGATTCGGTCAAAGGTGTTGTCCAAGTCCTATCTAACCGAACGCATCACCCTCGACAACGTCGAAATACTCGGCCGTGTTTTGGTCAAAGCGGCCACTATCGTTCCAGAGATCAGCGAACCATTTCCAGAGATTGGTCCCGATCGTAAGGACGATTATCTCTTTGCCCACGCATGACTTGGAGGCGCTACATTTCTGGTTTCCGACGATAATCACCTGCTTCAATTGGGTCCAATTCCTGGTCTTGAAGTCTTGAGTCCAGCCGCCTTTCTTCAAATCCTTGAGAAGAGTGATCTCATCGACGTTTGACCACGTCGGTCGTCACACGAGAAATCACGACCGCCAGCACGTCATGGCACCGCCAGCATCCGGTTCAGGGCGACCAGGGCATCCCGGCGGGTGGCAGGGTCGACGGTGATCTCGTTGACGACCTCGCCCTCGACCAGGTGTTCGAGGACCCAGAGGACGTAGGCGGGGTGGACCCTGTACATGGTCGAGCAGGGGCAGATCACCGGGTCGAGACAGAAGACCCGCTTGTCGGTGAACTCGGCATCGAGGCGGCGGACCAGGTTGATCTCGGTCCCGACCGCCCAGGTGGTCCCGGCGGGGGCGTCGCGGATCGCGTCGATGATGTACTCGGTCGAGCCCGCGTCGTCGGCGGCCTGGACGACTTCGAGGCGGCACTCGGGGTGGACGATGACCCGGACATCCGGGTACTCGGCCCGGGCCCGCTCGATCTGCTCGACGCTGAACCGGGCGTGGACCGAGCAGTACCCCTTCCAGAGGATCACGGTCGCGGCCCGCAGGGCCTCGGGCGTATTGCCGCCGAGGGGCAGGAAGGGGTCCCAGATCACCATCTCGTCGGTCGAGATGCCGGCCGCGACGCCGGTGTTGCGGCCCAGGTGCTCGTCCGGGAAGAAGAACAGTTTCTCGCCCCGCTCGAAGGCCCAGTCGAAGACGCGGGGCGCGTTCGAGGATGTGCAGACGATGCCACCGTTGCGGCCGCAGAAGGCCTTCAGGGCGGCGGCGGAGTTCATGTAGGTGATGGGCACGACGCCGTCGATGCCGAGCCCGGCCAGTTCGGCCCAGGCCCGCTCGACGTCCTCGGCCTTGGCCATGTCGGCCATCGAGCAACCCGCCTCCAGATTGGGCAGGATCACCCGATGGTGCGGCGCCGAGAGGATGTCGGCGCTCTCGGCCATGAAGTGGACGCCGCAGAACAGGATGAACTCGGCGTCGGACTGGCTGGCCGCCTGTTGGGAGAGCTTGAACGAGTCGCCCCGGAAGTCGGCGAACTGGATCACCTCGTCCCGCTGGTAGTGATGGCCGAGGACGACGAGGCGGTCGCCCAACTCGTTGCGCAGGGCGCGGATACGGCTGTCCCGCTCGATCGCGTCCATCTTGAAATAGGCGCGGGGGATGCGCCGCTGCTCGGCCGACCGGACGCCGTAGCGGTCCAACCGGTCGTAGGCCCCGACCCCCTCCTCGGGGACGCAGGTGGCCGGTTCGAGCTGCGCGTTCACGAGCCAGCGCGAGATCACTGCATGCTCGGTGTCGGGCGCGGTCACGTCAACCACCATCAGATTCGTGCTCTCAGTGCCCGCGCGGCGCGGATCGGCCGCAACGTCGTCACGGGCGTCAGGCGAAGGTCATCCGCCAGAGGGCTGGGCCGCCTCGGGCCCGTGCGCGGGTCGCGCGGGCGGGGCCAACAGCGGGTTAACTATAGGGTCGTGGCGAGTAAATGTCAATGTGACACTAAGTCGCCTCGGAGGGTCGGCCGCGGCGCTTGGCGGAGGGTGGGCGCCATGTTCCGGCCAACCGGACGACGGGCGATCACTCGCCGGTCAGCCACGATTCGGCCTCGGTCCGCAGCCCGGCGAGGCGGTCCTGGGCATCGGCCCAGGCCCCGGCGGCGACCCCTTCCTGCACGGCGACGATGCCTGGACCGGCGATGTAGCCGGTGGAGGGCTCACCGTCGATGGTCGTCCGGACCGGCCACCAGGTCAGGCCGTCGGCCGCCTCTCCGGGCCCGGTCACCTCCAGCCGCGCGCCCCGTTCGAGCCGTGCCAGGGGCACCGCGTCCAGACCGGGCCCGGCCCGCATCGTGAAGGTGTCCCTGGAGACCCGCGCGGTGGCCCCGGTCCCCAGCGTGGCGGTCCGGGAGACGAGGGCGTCCGTCCCCCGTAGGGCGACGAGCGTGCCGGCCAGGGCGACATTGGCCAGGAGGAGCAAGAACGCGAGGCGGGTGACCAGGCGCCGCAGCCAGCGGGTGCGGCGGACGACCCGCCCCCCGACCCGGTAGGGCAGCCCGAGGAACCGGCTGGCCCGGCCGCGCCGGGGCCGTTCCTCGATCAGCAGCGGCGCCGCGTAGGGGGCCCGGCCCG
>JACCVE010000515.1 GCA_013698285.1 Chloroflexia bacterium
GGGCGACGCTTCCGGTGCCGCCGGGTCGCCCGGGTCCCTCGGGACCGATGGGGTGGCTGCCACCCCTGCCGCTACCGTCACCGTCCCCCTCGCCCGGCCCGGCACGATGCCCGGGGCGACTGGGGTCTCCAGCCCCACCTGGGCCACCGCCGCCGTCTCGAAAGACCGATCGTCCGCCGGGACAGCGGCCAGCGACCCCAACAGGTCCGGAGTGGGGGAGGGCGGCGACGGCCCTGACGGGCCCGCCTGGTCCGACCACGTCATCGTCAATGGCTGGGGCCCGGCCGGGGAAGCGGTCGCCCACGCCCTCACGGCAGCGGGCGTCCCGTTCGTGGTGATCACCCGCAACCCGGAAGGTGCCCTGGTCGCCGAGGGGTCCGCGATGCCGGTGGTCCGCGGCTCGACCAACCGGATGCCGACCCTGGTCGAGGCCGGTATCCACGTCGCCCGCGTCCTGGTCGTGGCCGACGACGACCCCGAGACCACCGGGGCCATCGTCACCATGGCCCGCCACGCCAACCCCGGCCTCCAGATCGTGGTCCGCACCGACGACGCGGGCACCACCGAGGACCTCCTCGACGCCGGCGCCGACGCCGCCTTCACCTTCCACGACGACGCCATCGACGCCGCCCGGGCCGGCTTCGTCACCGGGATCCTCGACGCCTACGCCGGCATCACCCTGGTCAACTCCCCCGCCTACGCACCCGGCGAGACCGCCGCCGAGGCCTTCGCCGGCGACCCCGACTCGACCGACGATGGCGCCCGGGACGACAGCGACGACGGCTTCTGCACCCACCTCGACCAAGTCCGCCTCGTCACCCCCCATACCCCCCAAGGATGCGAGGAGTGCCTGGCCCTGGGCGACCGCTGGATCCACCTCCGCCTCTGCCTCACCTGCGGCCACGTCGGCTGCTGCGATTCCTCCCCCAACAAGCACGCCAGCGCCCACTCCCGCTCCCGGGCCCACCCCATCATCCAGTCCTTCGAACCCAACGAGGACTGGCGCTGGTGCTATGTGGACCTGATGTACGTGTGAGGGACGACGGACGGAACGGGGAGCCCGGTCGTGGCAGCTGGCCCCATCGGCGCCATGTCTGACGACCGTGAGTGACGATCGGCAGCGCGCGTCGTGTCCAGCCCCGGAGCAGGCGAGCCTCGGTCCCGACACCGGGTCGAATGGCGGTACGAGAGATTGATGGGTGCGTAGCACGGCCACGGCTTGGGCACTCTCGTCTCGGTCGGCCACACCTCACCGCATCAGATCACCCCGCCCCCGATCGTCAGCCGGAACAGGGCCCAGAAGGTGAGCAACACGCCCCCGACCAGGCCCGCCGCCGCCGCGGCCCGGTCCAGCGTGCCCTTGCTCAGGGCCAGGCCGCTGAAGGCGATCGCCAGCAGGGCCAGGGGTAGGGTGGTGATCCAGTTCAACCAGCCCAGGAAGGGCACCAGGCCGACGACGGCAAACACCGCCGCGACCACGCTCAGCCCACACCCGAGTGTCCCCATCGCCGCCCACCTCGTCCGTTCCCCGGGTCGTCCCGGTCGTCAGGTCGCACCGCCGCGGCATCCGTGGCGATCGCACCGGCACCCGTCGCCGCCCGTGGCGATCGCACCGGCACCCCGCGTCGCGGGCACCGCCACCTTCACGGCATCCTACCCGACCGGCCGATGACCGGCACGCGCACCCTTCGGAACTTCGGAACCCCCGGAATGCACGGGACCCACCGCGACCACCACCCCGCGCCACTGACTGACCGGTCCGATCGCCGGGTCGTCCACGGGCCCGCGCGTCAGCCCGGACACCTGGCGGATCATCTGGCGCCACGCGCCCCGCGGCAATCACCGGCATACCATGTGCTTCGACATCTCCCGCACCCGGGTCGCCGGTGACGCCACCGGCAAGGAGCATCGCCAAGGACCCCGGCGAGGGTTCCCGGTAGCGCCGCGTCCCGGGAGCGACGGGCCCGCTCGCCGGGACCGTGACATCGACCCTATCCGACCCATCCGATTCCCAGGGAGGCCACCCGCACCCGTGATGCCCGACCCGATCGACGCCCCCGCTGCCCCGTCTGCCCCCACCGTCCCGGCCGCGCTCCCCGTTCCCGACCCCGCCCACGACCCGCTGGCCGTGCTGGTCAGTACCCGCCAGGTGCTGGCTCGAGCCCGCTCGGTCACCATCGACGCGGCGCGGGTCGGCCAGGTCGCCGCCGACCTGGCGACCGCCTGGACGGGGCCGCCGGCCTGGGAGGCCTCCCTCCACCACGTCGACCCGGATGCTCCCTGGAAGACCGCCACCTGGACCCTGGTCCTCGATGCCCTCAACTTCTGCTTCTGGTCCGATGACCCCGCCCCGGAGCGTCGCTGGGCCGTCCGCTGGCGGGGCGAGCGGTACGAGGGCTACTGGGCCCTGGCGGCCTCCCTCAGCCGCGCCGTCGAGGAGGGCGTGCCGCTCTTCGACCATGAGTGGTTGGCCACCGTGTCCGACGAGCGGGCGGCGTCGATCTTCCGCCCCGACGACCAGCGGCCGGGCACGGGGACAATCCCGCTCCTCGACCATCGCGCCGCGCACCTGCGGGAAGTCGGCCTCGGCCTCGGCCGGTGGGTGGGCGACACGCCGTCCATCCCACCGGTGGTCAACCTGATCGCGGCGGCCCACGGCTCCGCCCCCGCCCTGGCTCGCCTGGTGATCGAGACCTTTCCCTCGTTCCGCGACGAGACGACCTACGCCGGCCAGCCCGTCTATCTCTACAAGCGAGCCCAGATCTTCGCCGCCGACCTGGCCGGCGCGTTGGGCGGCACCGGCCTGGGCCAGTTCTTCGACCTCGAAGATCTGACCGTCTTCGCCGACTACAAGGTCCCCCAGGTCCTGCGCCGGTTCGGCATCCTCCGCTACGAGGACCACCTGGCCGCCCGGATCGCCCACCACGAGCACGTGGCGCCCGGTTCGCCGGAGGAGGTCGAGATCCGCGCCGCCACCGTCTGGGGCTGCGAGCTGCTGCGCCGGGCCCTGGCTGGTCTCGGAATCTCGCTCCACGCGTACGAACTGGACTGGACCCTGTGGGTGGCAGGCCAGTACCTCCCCCCGGCGA
>JACCVE010000526.1 GCA_013698285.1 Chloroflexia bacterium
GACCGCGACCGGGACGACGTTGAGGGTGCCGAAGTCGTGGTTCCAAATCGTGGCCTTGCCCGCCGCGTCGTTGTTGAGACGCTTGACCGAGTTGGTGGACGAATTCGACACCTTGCACTCGATCGGCATGATGCGCCGGTCCCAGGGGCCCACCGTCAGATCCGCCTTCCGCTCGCCCAGGACGACCTCGCGGGTGAAATGTCCCGGGGCAGGAGCGGCGGCAAACGTCCGGATCACGTTGCCGGGGATCGCGACCTCGGTGAAGCCGGTCGCGATCAACGCCTGCCGGACCAACTCCTCCTGACCTTGTTTGCCAAGCGTCCGCCGCCGGGTCGCCACTCGCTGCGAGGCGATCAGTGCCGTCGTCGCGACGACGGCCGCATGCGACTCGGCGTCGGTGGGATCACGCCCGGCGACCAGCCAGGGAAACCGTCGCGGGTCGAGGGCGATCCGGATCGTCTCGACAAGTCGGGCGACGATGCTGGGGTGGGCTGCCAGCGACCGGGCCGAGATCGCCGGCGCATCGGCCAACACCTTCAGGTCGTCCATCGAGATCGGGGGGCCAGCCAGATAGCGGAGGACTTCCCGCTGGGCCGGATCGACCAGCATGTCGGCCGCGCGCCGGTCTCCCGCCAGCGCGGCCCGGTACTCCCGGAGCACGGCCGAGACGACCCGCTCCACTCCATCGTACTGGGCGAGGTAATCCTCCAGCGGTTCTTCGAGCCGCTCCCGGCGAAAGGCATCGATCGCCAGAGCCCGGTCACGGTCGAAGACGTCCGCCGTCCACTCGACCCGGGCGACCGGACCCCTCCCCCGCCCCATCGTCAGGACGCCAGCCGGGTCGCGGGGACGGACGACGGGGCGTCGGGTGCGGGAACGAGGAGCCGCTCCATCTCGCGCGGCTCGAATTTGGTCAGCCCGCCCGCGTAGGTGCGCCCGTCGCCGACGCGCACCGAACTCGACAGGTACTCGGCCAGGGCTCGCAGGGCGGCCTCGGCCATCGGCTCACGGGGGTAGAGACCGTGGGCGATATTGATGTGGCGGGCCGCCGTGCGGTTGAGGACGAACGCGGGCGGGCGGCGGGCCATGTACGTCGCCAGGATCGGCGCCGGCGCCCGCAGGCCGACCGACAACCAGGCCCGCCGGTGTTCGGCGATGAACCCCTTATCCGCCCCCCGCGCCTTCGCACTCCGCAAGAACCGCTCGACGCGCTCCCGCTCCCTGGCGGCGAGGGTGTCGAGGTCAACGGGGAGGTCGATCACCCGGCGCAGGGCCGAATCGTCGGCCAGGGTCATTCCCGCCGCGATCAACTCCCGGGCCCGCGTGACGGTGGGGAACAACACCGATGCGGGCAGGTCAACCTCGACACCATCCGTGACCCAGACGTGATTCGCCCCGGTGACCTGGCCCCGGTGGACCCGGCAGATGTCCCCCAGTTCGACGAAGCCCTCCCGACGCTCGGGAACATCCCGGGTCAGGATCGTCCATCGCCCGGTCGCCGCCAGGTCAGCCCGGGACACCTGTCGTGCGGGCTCTCGATCGCCCAGGCCGGCGGTGGTCTCCACGCGGCGGACACCGACCGTGGCGGGCCGCTCACCGACCGTGAACCCGGTGATCACCGCGGTCGTCGCCGTGCCGGGGAAGGGGTCGGCGGTCGGCTCGATGATCTGCAATGTCGTCAGTCCAAGGGTGTCGAGGAGCAGGGACTGGACGAAGCGCCCGTAGTTGACGTCGAGCCATTCGGCGGCGGTGATCAGGACCCCGGTGTCGCCGGGCCGGGCGTATTCGGCGATGGCCAGGAAGAAGTGGGCGTGGAGCCCGGCCAACTGGCTCGCGCGGAGACCGTGTCGCCGCGCCGTCGCCGTCAGCCACGCCTTCCACTCGGGACCGATCTGGTGATGCCGGACATAGGGTGGATTGCCCAGCCACAGCGTCCGCCCGTTGACCGGCGGTATGCAGGCGGACCGGAAGTCGGCGGTGATGACCCGGGCCCGATCGGCCATCCCGGCCGCTGCCAAGTGACCCCGGGCCAGCAGGGCGGCGAAGGGGTCGAGGCCGATCCCGACCAGTTCGGCCCCGGGGAACCGCCGTCCGGCGGCGACCAAGAAGCGGGCCGAGCCGGTGCCAGGGTCGACCACGCGGGTCGGGAGACCACGGGAGGCGGCGTGGGACACCATCGCCGCGACGATCTCCGGTGGCGTGTAGGTCGCCCCGAGCGGGCGGCGCTCCCCGGCGG
>JACCVE010000546.1 GCA_013698285.1 Chloroflexia bacterium
GGGGCCGCCTACGCGCTGGTCGAGGCGACGGATCTCGGGATCACGGTCGAACCGGCCAACGCCGCTGAGCTGGTCCGCCTCGGGATGGAGATCAAGCGGGCCGTGAGTGCGTCGGTGTCGATCGACCACCCGGGCGACGATCGCCTCTCCGGCCTGTATGGCACGGTCATCTCCGCCCCTCCGTCTAAGCCGGGCGCCGATGGCCGCAACGTTACGGTCTACGCCGACGGGGCGATCGACCGCTCCCCCTGCGGGACGGGCACCTCGGCCAAGCTGGCCGCCCTCCACGCCGCCGGGCACCTCGCGACCGGCGATCCCTACGTTCACGAGAGCATCATCGGCACCACCTTCACCGGCCGCGTCACCGCCGAGACGACCGTCGCCGGGCGGGCGGCCGTCGAGACCGAGATCGCCGGGCGCGGCTTCGTGACCGGGTTTCACCAATTCGTCCTCGACCCGGACGACCCGTTCGCGGCAGGGTTCTTGGTGCGCTGAGATCTGCCCAGACCCGGCCAAACCGGATCGGCACGGTCGCCCGGAGCCCGGGGGACATCCCGACCGTCTCCCTCGGTCCTGAGCCCGGGCCCGAGGGTCTGGGTGATGCAGGACCATCGGAGATTGTGATAAGATTCGCAATCGAAAAGGGTGCGTGGGGAGGTCCGGTGGTCGACGAGATCACGCCGGAGCAACGGGACCAACTGAGCGCGGTCGGCGCCGCGTCGGGACTCGGCTGTGCGATCGTGGTGACCATGATCGTCCTGATCGGTGGCGGGGTCGCCCTCGACCAGGCCATCGGGACCAGCCCGCTCTTCACCCTGGCGGGCGTCGTGTTGGGGTTGGTCGCCGCGGGGTACCAGCTCTGGGAACTGGCCCAGGTCGGCCGGTCGGACCGGCCGCCACCACCGTTGACCCGGGGGCTCAGCAAGCTCCCACTTCCCAAGCGGACGGGGCACGGTCCCGGCTGACACCCGAACGCCGTCGCACGACGCCTCGCTCTCATTCGACCACTCACCGTCGCTCGTCACGCGGGAGAAGCGCCCAGACATGGAAGTCCACGTCGAACTCGCGGCGGAGACCCTCTTCAACCTCGGTCCCATCCCGATCACCAACTCGATGCTGACGATGTTCATCGTGATGAGCGTCATCTTGCTCGTCGGGTGGCTGATCGCCCGGAGTGCCAAGGTGATCCCCGGCCGGACCCAGGGCGCCTTCGAGGGCATCGTCGAGTTTCTCCTCAGCCTGGTCGAGGCCACCGCCGGCAAGCGGGCCGGTCGCCGCATCTTCCCCCTGGTCGGTGGCCTGTTCATCTTCATCATCGTCGCCAACTACTCTGGCCTCCTCCCCGGTGTCGGCACCATCGGCTATTACCACACGGAAGAGGCCCAGGCCGAAGAGGGGGTCCAGCAGGAGTCCGAGGAACTGGAAGTCCCCGACATCAGCGAGGGTGAGGAGACGGCAGACCAACCGGAGGGCGCCGCCAACGAGGGGGAAGAGACCGGGGCCCAGTCCGACGGCGAGGCCGTGGCCGCCACCGAGGAGCACGCTGAGGAGGAGGCGCACCAGGTCCTGGTCCCCTACTTCCGCGCGCCGAACGCCGACCTGAACATGACCCTCGCCCTGGCCCTGCTGACCTTCACGGTGGTCCAGTTCGCCGGCATCGCCTCCCACGGCGTGGGCGGCCGCCTCAAGCACATGGCCGACCCACCATTCCTGTTCCCGATCGAGGTCGTCTCCGAGTTCTCCCGCATCATCTCGCTCTCGGCCCGGCTCTTCGGCAACGTCTTCGCGGGCGAGGTGTTGCTGGCGGTGATGTTCGCGATGGCAGCCGCGATCCGCGTCGCGGTGATCCCCTTCGTCTTCCCCGTCATCTTCTTGGGTCTGGAACTGCTCTTCGGGGCCATCCAGGCGCTGGTCTTCGCCCTGCTGACCCTCATCTACATTACACTCGCCACGGCGGGTGGCCACGACGACCACGGCGCCCACGACGCCGAGACCCACACCGAGGGAGTCCAAGGCCTGGGCAACGTCCCGGCCGGCGCCGCCGACTGACGTCTCCCTGGCGGGGGCAATCTGCCCCGCCGGGTCGAGGCCTGCCGCCCCGGGATCGGCCCGGGACCTACACTATGCGGACCAATGCCGTCGCCTCGCGCGGCGGTCTCGGTTGTCCGAGGAACGCTGGACCGGCACGGGCCGGTCCCGACGTCGAACGAGGCGCCCAGCTGGGCAGCGGCGCCGGGAGGAACGAGAGGCAATGTTCGAGATCGCTTCGACCCTGACGAGCGTGGACCCCGCGGTCTTCGCGCCGGCCGTCTTCGACAGCTTGCCGGACCTGGACAGCACGCAGCGGGCGGCCGCCGCCTTCGCGATCGGCATCGGCGGCCTCGGCCCGGGCTTGGGCATCGGCCTTGCCGTCCGCGGCGCGATGGAGGCCCTCGGTCGCAACCCCGAGGCCGCCGGCGACATCCGGACCACGATGATCATCGGTGCGGCGCTTGCCGAGGCCGTCGCCATCTACGCCTTCGTCATCGCCATCATCATCCTCTTCGTCTAGTCACCGACCCCTGGGCATGACGCCAGCCAATCGGGCGGTGTCGTGCCCCGGTAGGAGCCGACCGGGCGATCCGCACACCGCTGACGGAGTACGAATACGATGGACGCGCTCGACCAGCTCGGGATCAACGGGTGGAACCTCATCGCCCAACTCGTCGCCTTCATCCTCTTCGTCTATTTGCTCTGGCGGCTCGCGCTCGGCCCGATCGTCCGGGTCCTCGACCAGCGATCGGACCGGATCCGCGAGAGCATGGAGGCGGCCCAGCGCATGCAGTCCGAACTGCAGGCCACCGCGGCCCGCAATGAAGAGGCCCTCTCCGAGGCCCGGCGCGAGGCCCAACAGATCATCCTCAATGCCCGCGACGCGAGCGAGGCGACGATCGCCCGGGCCCAAGAAGAGGCAGGTCGCCAGGCCAACGAGTACCTGACCCGGGCCGAGGAGACACTTCGCCAGGAGACGCAGTTGGCTCGCCAGCAGCTTCGCCAGGAGATGGCCGACCTGGTGGTCAGCGCCGCCAGTAAGATCGTCCGCAAGGAACTGGACCCCGCGAGCCAGACCCGGCTGATCCAGGAGACCCTAGCCGAGGCCAGCGCCGGCCAGAACGGGCGCCGCTAGGGCGATCGGCGCCGCGACTGGGCACGGCGAGGTCTTGCCAGGCGAGTCGTTGCCGGGCCGGACGCGACCGGTGCTGGGTACGACCGGACCGCGGCGGGTCCCGGCGCCGATCGCTCCCCGGGTGGACCGGTGGGTGACTCCGACCGAACGAGAGGAGACCACGATGGCGAGTGCCGCCAAACGATACGCCCAGGCCGTGGTCGAGCTCGCCACCGAACGGGGGACTCTCGACGACTGGCAGCGTGACCTGAATGTGCTGGCCGAGTTCATGGCCCGGCAGGACATGGCGCCGTTGTTCCAGAGCCCGAACGTGCCCGAGGCCCAGAAAGAGCAGATGCTGGACACCGCGCTGGCCGATGCCCAGCCCGAGGCCCGCAACCTGGCCAAGATGTTGATCGCCCGCGAGCGGCTGGCGATCGTGCCGCGCCTCGTGACCGAGTTCACCAAGGCCCGGATGGCCGTCCAGGGCATCGTCGTCGCCGACGTCACCACCGCCGAGCCGCTCTCCGCCCGCGGTGAGATCGAGATGCGGGCCCGGCTCCAGGAGATGTTCGGCAAGCAGGTCGAACTGCATATGCACACGGACCCCGACATCATCGGCGGCCTGATCGTGCGGGTCGGCGACCAACTCATCGACGGGTCGGTCGTCAACCAACTGCGCGTCCTCCGGAACCGGCTCGCGACCGGGGCGATCACGCCCTGATCCGAGCGTCGCGCCATCGCCGGGATCCATTGGGTCCGGTGAGGCGCTCTCCCTAGCACCCGGGTCCGTCCCCGGGCGACAATGCGAGAGACATCGAAGACCACAATGCGCGGCCCCGGTTCGATGCCTGGCCCGCGTCACGGGCGGCCCGTTGGGTCGTGATGCGGCGGGAGCCGCGAGAAGGTAGGGCTAGGATGGTCGTTCGCGCCACCGAGATCGGGGATATCCTCAAGCAGCAGATCGCCAACTTCCAACAGCAGATGACCCTCACCAACGTCGGATCGGTCATCAACGTCGGCGACGGCATCGCCAGCGTCTACGGCCTGAGCGACGTGATGGCCAGCGAGCTGGTCGAGTTCACAAAGACCGGCACGATCGGCCTGGCCTTCAACCTGGAGGAGGACAGCGTCGGCGTCATCGTCCTCGGCGATTACCTCGAGATCGAGGAAGGCGACGAGGTCCGCTCGACCGGCGCGATCGCCTCGGTCCCCGTCGGCGACGCCCTGATCGGCCGCGTGGTGGACGCCCTGGGCCGCCCGATCGACGGCAAGGGTCCGATTTCGACGGACAAGACCCGCACCATCGAGCGGATCGCCCCGGGCGTCATCGCCCGCCAGAACGTCGACACCGCCCTCCAGACCGGCATCAAGGCCATCGACGCCATGATCCCGATCGGCCGTGGCCAGCGGGAACTCATCATCGGTGACCGCCAGACCGGCAAGTCGGCGATCGTGATCGACACGATCATCAACCAGAAGGACAGCGGTGTCATCTGCATCTACGTCGCCATCGGCCAGAAGCGGTCGCAGGTGGCCCAGATCGTCCGCATCCTAGAAGAGAACGGGGCGATGGGCCACACCATCGTCGTGGTCGCCGCCTCGGCCGACCCGGCCCCGCTCCAGTTCATCGCCCCGTTCTCCGGCACCGCCATGGGCGAGGAGTTCATGGAGTCCGGGCGGGACGCCCTGATCGTCTACGACGACCTCTCCAAACACGCCCAGGCCTACCGGGAAGTGTCGCTGCTGGTTCGCCGCCCACCTGGCCGCGAGGCGTACCCCGGCGATGTCTTCTACCTCCACTCCCGCCTGCTGGAGCGATCGGCCCGGCTCTCGGACGAACTGGGCGGCGGGTCGTTGACCTCGCTGCCGATGATCGAGACCCAGGCCAGCGACGTCTCGGCCTACATCCCGACCAACGTCATCTCGATCACCGACGGTCAGATCTACCTGGAGCCTGACCTGTTCTACGCCGGTGTCCGCCCGGCGGTGAACGCCGGCCTCTCGGTCTCCCGCGTCGGTGGCGCGGCCCAGATCAAGGCGATGCGGCAGGTCGCCGGCCGCCTGCGGCTCGACCTCGCCAACTTCCGCTCCCTGGCCGCCTTCGCCCAGTTCGGCACCAGCGACCTGGATGCCGCCACCCGGAACCAGATCGAGACCGGCCAGCGGCTGACCGAGATCCTGAAGCAGGGCCAGTACCGGCCGATGCCGGTCCAGGAGCAGGTCGCGATCCTGTGGGCCGGCACGAACGGGATGCTGACGGATGTCCCGGTCGAGCGAATCCGCGAGTTCGAGGCCGCATTCTTGGACTACCTGCGGGGCTCTCACTCGGACATGCTGGGCCGGATCGCCTCCGAGGGAGCCCTCAGCGACGAACTGATCGAAACCCTCCGGAAGGCGACCACCGACTTCAAGTCCGGCACCGACTTCGCCGTGGCACCGGTGGCGGCGACCGCGACGCGCTAAACGGCGCCCGGCACGGCGGCCGGGGACCGGCACGAGGAGGATTCGGTGCCTTCGACACGAGAGATCCGACGCCGCATCCGCAGCGTCCGCAACATGTCCCAGATCACGCGGGCGATGGAGATGGTCTCCGCCTCGAAGATGCGGCGTGCCCAGCAGAACGTGACCGCCAGTCGCCCCTACAGCGAGCGGATCGAGGAGGTCATCGCCGACCTGTCGGCGATCGAGCTCGACGCCGACGAGATGAACCAGTTCCCCCTGCTCCAGCAGCGGGAGGTGAAGCGGTCGGCGGTCATCCTGATCACGCCGGACAAGGGTCTCACCGGGTCTCTCAACTCCAATATCATCCGCCGGGCGACCCGCTACGTACTGCACGAGGCCAACGTCCCGGTCGAGGTCATCGCGGCCGGCAAAAAGGGCCGCGACTTCATGATCCGGACCCACCAGGAGATCGCGGCTGAGTTCACCGCGATCGGGGACCGGCCGACATTGGACGATATCCGGCCGATCGTCGAGGTGGCCCTGAACGACTTCGAGTCGGGCAAGGTCGATGCCGTCTACGTGGTCTACGCCAAGTTCGTGAACACCCTCTCGCAGGTGCCGGAGGCCCGCCAGGTGCTGCCGATCCGGCGGCCCGAGGGGCGCGGCACCTACACCGACTACATCTTCGAGCCCAGCCCGGTCGAGGTCCTGAACGCCCTCCTCCCCCGCTACATCGAGGTTCAGGTCTACCAGGCGATGCTGGAGTCGATCGCCTCCGAGCACTCGGCCCGGATGGTCGCGATGCGCAACGCGACCGAGAACGCCAAGGACCTCGTCACCGACCTGTCGCTGTCGTACAACAAGGCCCGCCAGTCCCAGATCACCCGCGAGGTCTCCGAGATCGCCGCGGGCGCCAACGCTCTCCGCTAGTCGTCCACACCCGTTACCGTCACCGAGACCCAGGAGGTCCATCGCACCATGGCTACCGGCGCAACCGGCAGGATTATCCAGATCACGGGGCCCGTCATCGACGTGGAGTTCCCCTCCGACCAGCTCCCGGAGATCTACAACGCGGTCGAGGTCCCCCTCGACGGCGGGGGCCGCCTCGTCCTCGAGACGCAGTATCACCTCGGCAACGACGCGGTCCGGACCGTGGCGATGAGTTCGACCGAGGGCGTCCGCCGCGGCACCGCCGCGGTCGACACCGGCCAGCCGATCGCCGTCCCGGTCGGCCCGGCGACACTGGGCCGCATCTTCAACGTGATCGGCGAGCCGGTCGATGGCAAGGGTCCGGTCGAGACGGACCAGACCTCCCCGATCCACCGTCCCGCCCCGAGCTTCGAGGAGCAGGCCACCTCGGTCGAGGTCTTCGAGACCGGGATCAAGGTCATCGACCTCATCGCCCCGTTCACCAAGGGCGGCAAGACCGGCGTCTTCGGCGGCGCCGGCGTCGGCAAGACGGTCATCATCACCGAGCTGATCCGCAACATTGCCGCCGAGCACGGCGGCTACTCCGTCTTCTGCGGCGTGGGCGAGCGGACCCGTGAGGGCACTCAACTCTGGGGTGAGATGCACGAGTCCGGTGTGGTCGACAAGACCGTGCTGGTCTTCGGCCAGATGAACGAGCCGCCGGGCGCCCGTCTGCGGGTCGGCCTCTCCGGCCTGACGATGGCGGAGTACTTCCGCGACGAGGGCCGAGACGTCCTCCTCTTCATCGACAACATCTTCCGCTTCGTCCAGGCCGGCGCCGAGGTCTCGGCCCTCCTCGGGCGCATGCCGAGCGCCGTCGGCTACCAGCCGACCCTGGCGACCGAGATGGGCCAGCTCCAGGAGCGGATCACTTCGACCAAAACGGGCTCCGTCACCTCGGTCCAGGCAGTCTACGTCCCGGCCGACGACTACACCGACCCCGCCCCGGCGACCACCTTCGCCCACCTCGACGCCACCGTTGCGCTGGAGCGAGCGATCGCCGAGCGCGGTATCTTCCCGGCCGTCGATCCGCTGGGTTCGACGTCCCGGGTCCTCGACCCGTTGATCGTCGGCGATGAGCACTACAACA
>JACCVE010000587.1 GCA_013698285.1 Chloroflexia bacterium
CCCCGCGCACCCTCTACGAACAGCTCAACCAGTACGTCGTCGGCCAGGATCGCGCCAAGCGGATCCTCTCCGTTGCCGTCTACAATCACTACAAGCGGATCAACGCCGGGATCGAGAGCAACGACGAGGTGGAGTTGCAGAAGAGCAACATCCTTCTCGTCGGCCCGACCGGCTGCGGCAAGACCCTCCTGGCCCAGACCCTGGCCAAGCTGCTCGACGTGCCGTTCTCGATCGCCGACGCCACGGCCCTGACCGAGGCCGGCTACGTTGGCGAGGACGTCGAGAACATCCTGCTGCGGCTGATCCAGAACGCGGGCGACGTGGCCCGGGCCCAGACCGGAATCATCTACATCGACGAGATCGACAAGATCGCCCGCAAGGCCGATAACCCCAGCATCACCCGCGATGTCTCCGGCGAGGGCGTCCAGCAGGCCCTGCTCAAGATCATCGAGGGCACGGTCGCCAACGTGCCGCCCCAGAGCGGCCGGAAGCACCCCCACCAGGAGTACATCCAGATCGACACCCGGAACATCCTCTTCATCTGCGGGGGTGCCTTCGAGGGCCTGGAGGAGATCGTCACCAAGCGGACCGGCAAGCAGGCCCTGATGGGCTTCGGCGGCGGCGACGACGGGCCACGGGTCCAGGAGGCTAATCCCCTCCACAACTTGACCCACGACGACTTGCTGAAGTACGGGCTGATCCCGGAGTTCGTCGGGCGCCTGCCGGTCTCGGTATCGCTGGACCACCTGACCCGGCCGGAGCTGATCCGGATCCTCACCGAGCCGCGCAACGCGGTGGTCAAGCAGTACCAGAAGTTCTTCAACCTCGACAACGTCGAGTTGATCTTCACCGAGGACGCCCTCGACGCCACGGCCAAGCAGGCCGAGGAGCGGAAGACCGGAGCGCGGGGCCTGCGGACCACGATCGAGGAGATCCTGCTCGACGTGATGTACGAGATCCCCTCCATGGAAAATGTCCGCAAGTGCGTCGTCAACGCCGACGTGATCAATAACCGGTCGCGACCGTTGCTGATGACCGTCAACGACCGGGAGATCCCCTACGCCGAATCCGCGTAGCCGGACACCGTGATGTGACCGGTGATGCCGTGGTCCGGACCGCCCCGAGGCGCCTGGTCACGGCATCGCTCGTTTTCGGTGCCACCGACGGCCACTGAGGAGATGGGACATGGCGAAGCGACGGCCGAAGGCGGCGGCATCACGGTCCCGGACTGGGCGGCAGAAGGGAACCGGGCGGCCGGTCCGGACGGAGCGAACGGGGCCCGATCGTGTCGTCCCGCCCCCGGTGCCCGACGTACCGGTCACGCTCGCCCGCGACTCACGGTCCGGTGGCACGTGGGCCCTAGCGGCGGTCGGCCTGACCTACGTCCTGGCATTTGGGATCTGGTTCCTCGCGACCCGGCCGGAGACCGTGGCCAGGACGGGCCCGACCAGGGCGCCCGCCTCGTATGTCGTCACGACCGAGAACACCGGTTCGGTCCAGTGGTGGCGAGTGCCGACCGTGGTGCCGTCTGCCGCGTTGCCGCCACCTCCGGCGCTGGTGTCGCCGTCGGCCGCGTTGCCGCCACCGCCGGCGATCGTGTCGCCGGCGCCCGGCGCGATGCCGGACCCACCTCGCTGAACCGCCGATCGGGTGATCGTCCGGACAGGAACCGGACGGGTCGCGTGCCGTTCCTCCATCTCCCTATGGGCCACGTGAGGCGTTCACCGCACCGGTATTGCCGGGCACCGTCCGTGCGTCCGCTCCCGGGCAACGACCCGCCTGCCCGCCGACCGGTGGTTTGGGGAGCGGTGCCGTGAACCGGAGGCCGGCGAATGGGCGGTGAGACACGACGAGGTCGGGATCCGAACGGCCACGGGGGCACCGCGACATCGCGGCCAGACGACGGGGACGCCGGCGTCGACCGCACCTCGACACCGCCGTATCGGGCCAGTGGCGGCGAGGACGGGAGACACCAGAACAGCCCGGCCCCCCTCGGCCAGGAAGCACCCGAGGTGGTCGAGGACGCCGCGATCATCGGCGAGCAACGCTTGGACCGGTCGGTGGCCGGTGACATCGTCACGTCCTTCATCGGCGGGATGGCGATCTGCTTCGGATTGATCGCGATGGCCTTCGCGGCGGCGGCCGTCGGCGGCGGGATCGATCAGCCGTCCGGCGCGTTGCTGGCCGGGGCGCTGGCCTATCCGGTCGGGTTCGTGATTTTGCTCGTCGGCAAGAGCGAACTGTTCACCGAGAACTTCCTCCTCCCCGTCACCGGCGTCATCGAGGGGCATGGCACCGCGCGGCAACTCGGCTCGCTCTGGGCGATCAGCCTAGCCGGTAACCTCCTCGGCGTCATCGTCTTCGCCGCCTTGGTCACCCGGGGCGATGTCCTGGCCACCGAGTCTTCCGCCGAGATCATCGCCGCCGCGGAGCACGTCGTCGCCTACGACCTCACCACGACCTTCGTCAAGGCCATCTTCGCCGGCTGGCTGATGACGATCCTGACCTGGCTCCTGCTAGCCGCCGAGGGGCTGGGTCCCCGGTTGGTGATCATCTGGTTGATCGGAACCCTGCTCGTGCTCGGCCAGTTCGGCCACGTCATCATCACGGCGGCCGAGATCTTCATGGCCATGTTCCTCGGCGCCGACATTTCGGTCGGGACGTGGGCCGGCGAGGTGTTCCTACCGACGCTGGTCGGCAACATCCTGGGCGGTGTGATCTTCGTGACCCTGCTCCAAATCATCCAATCGCGGGTCGAGACGGCCGAGGAGGGGTGAGGCGCGACCTCCCCCGCACCGCACCATCCCCGATTCTACGTCTTACAAAGGACTTGACATATATACGACTCGCGGAGTATGCTGTATTCGTGGTGAAGGAGAGAGCGTGTCACTGACGCACGCGGTAATGGGATTGCTCCGGGTCCGGCCGATGACCGGCTATGACCTGAAGACGGCCTGGTTTGACCGGTCGATGCGCTACTTCTGGCCTGCCGACCAGGCCCAGATCTATCGCACGCTCGATGGGCTGGCGACCAAGGGTTGGG
>JACCVE010000608.1 GCA_013698285.1 Chloroflexia bacterium
GAGCGGATGCTCGCCGGCCCGCGCTGGAAGGAGGCCGGCTTCGTGTTCACCTCGACTATCGGCACGCCGCTCGACGCCCGGAATGTGATCCGGTCCTGGCACCGGCTCCAACTCGCCCACGGCCAGCCGCGCCGCGAGTTCCACGTCACCCGGCACACGGCCGCGTCGCTGAAGCTGGCCGAGGGGGTGCCGGTCAAGGTGGTCCAAGAAGTGTTGGGGCACAGCCTGCTGAGCACCACGGCCGATATCTACGGCCACCTCTTCCCCGAGGCGTTCGACCAAGCGGCCGACGCCATGGAACGGGCGCTCGCGGGGTAGCCCTGGGGACTTATGCGGTCAAAGATGCGGTCAGAACGCGACGACGCCCAACGGGAATCCCTCGCCGGGCGTCGTTTTGCCCATATCCATGAGCATTGCGGGGGGGTGCCTTACGGGGATCGAACCCGTGACCTCCGGATCCACAGACCGGCGCTCTGCCGATTGAGCTAAAGGCACCATGCTCGGCGACGTGAGATGGGTGAGGACGGCGGGGGTTGGTAAGCCGGGTTCTGTTGTCGCGATCATCTCTCTCGGTCCCCGGGGGGACCGGTCACTCGTCGCCTATGTGACGGCTCTCGACTTCCGGCCTCGGCGAGCCACCTGATAACGGCCGATTCGGAGATTGCCGCGGGGAGGATTGCCCTTTTCAGTCCGGCCGACCCGAGGGCCGCCGGCAATGGTTGCTGTTGCTCTCGCGCTCTCGCGCGCCGATCTGGACTGTCGATGCCCCTCGCGGGACACCTCCCCGGCTTTCACCGGGCACCCTCGCTCTGTGCGGCCCGGACTTTCCTCTGACCCGCCGAGGCGAGCCAGCGATCGCGCGTCTCCGCCGTCCTCGATTGTCAATGTACCCGCTTTCCACCCCGATGCCCACCGGCAACGCGGTGGGCATCGGGATGACCTGGGGTGTGGACCCCGGGACCGGGGTGCCGAAGGGGAGATTTGAACTCCCACGGGGTTACCCCCACTACGCCCTGAACGTAGCGCGTCTGCCTTTTCGCCACTTCGGCCTATTCGATTGCCGTCCCGGCGGCCGGGAGCCGACCGTCGGACTCGAACCGACGACCTGCTGTTTACGAAACAGCTGCTCTACCAACTGAGCTAGGCCGGCCGAGGACGTTGACCCGCCGCTGGAACGCCGCCATTCTACCATGGCCCCGGGCCCCGGGCAATGCCGAAACCCTGCGCCGGTCCCACATGAATCGCCATGCCGGCTCGCGGGCGGGATCGCCGTGCGTCATCTTCGTACGCGGCGTCCGGACCGGGACGTCGGCCGCAGCGAGGAGAACTGGCCCTGTCCGTATGCTACTGTTTGCCTCATCAGATGGGCCCGTTCCCACCGTGAGGTCTCGTCGCGTCTTCGCCATTCGAGTTCGAGGCCCGGGCGCGGCGCCTGGAGGTGACGTGAGTTCTCGACACCGGCCCAAGCCGCGGGCACTGCAGCCGGTCCGGCGCCACCTGGCGCCGATGCAGCCGACCTTCATCCGGCGTCTCCTCCGCCTCAAGCCGGGCCAGTTGGCGGCCGGGCTGATCGCGGCGCTCGTCGTTTGCTCGCTGGTCGCCAGCACCCTCGGCACCGTCGTCTTCGATGCGGCGCGGGGCGGGTCTGACGACGTGGCCGAGAACGACGCTGACCAGGTCGACCAAGCGATCCAGGACCAGCGGGACCGGCTGGAGGACAACCCGGACGACACCGGTGCGATGGGGTTGCTCGCCAGCCTGTTGGCTAGCGACGGGCAGATCGCCGAGGCGAACCGGTGGTACGAAGAGGTCCTGACTCGCAATCCCAACGACGTGACGGTGCGGCTCAATTTTGGGCGCCAGTTAGCGTCGAACGACCGCCCCGCCGACGCCCGGTTGCAGTTCCAGCGCGTGATCGAGATCGCCCAGCAGCCGGTGGACCGGGCCACCGCCCACTTCGAGCTCGGCAGGCTGGCCGAGCAAGCGGCACCGCCGCGGCTCGACGAGGCGATCTCCGAGTACCAATTCACGGTGAGCGAAGGTGCCGACGCCTTCGTCGCCGAGCAGGCCCGGGACCGCCTGGCCGAATTGCTGGGCACGCCGGTCGCGAGCCCAATCGCGGCATAGGTTGTCGAGGGCGACCACCACGCCGCCCCGCCCGGTGACTGATGACGGGATGGACGGTTCAGGGGGACTGACCAGGGCGCGGGATTCCGTGCGACTAGAGCCGATCGTGCAAGATGACGGGGGTGACTGATGGACGCTGAAGGGGACGGGCACGGTCCGTCGGAGCAAGGACAGACCGGGACGGCGGTGACCGTCCTCGACCCGGCATTGTTGGCGATGTTGGTTTGTCCGGTCGATAAGGCCGACCTGCGACTCGACGGGGAGACGTTGACCTGCCTGCGGTGCGGGCGAACCTATCCGATCGAGGACGGGATCCCCAACATGCTCGTCGAAGACGCCTAACGCCTAACGCTCATTCCACGCCTGCCGCCTGCCGCCTGCCGACTCGTCCGGCCGCCTAAGCGGTGGCTGGTACACTGCTCCCATGGACAGATCGCGCGGTTCACGACCCGTCCCGGCGGGCGATACTCCCGCGTCCGAGCGCGTCGTATCGGCCCGTCCCCGGACCACGGAAGAAGAGGTCGCCGAGAAGAGCCTCCGCCCGCGCCGCCTGGCCGAGTACATCGGCCAGGACCGGGCCAAGGCCAGTCTCGACGTGTTCATCCAGGCGGCCAAGGGGCGGGGTGAGCCGCTCGACCATGTCCTGCTCTATGGCCCTCCCGGCCTCGGCAAGACGACGCTGGCCTCGATCGTGGCCGCCGAGATGGGGGTCAGCCTCCGGATCACCTCAGGCCCCGCGATCGAGCGGGCGGGCGACCTCGTCTCGATCCTGACGAACCTGCAACCGGGCGATGTCCTCTTCATCGACGAGATCCACCGGCTGAACCGGGCGGTGGAAGAGGTCCTCTACCCGGCGATGGAGGACAGCGCGGTCGACATCGTGATCGGCAAGGGCCCCGCCGCCCGGACGATGCGGATCAACCTGCCCCGGTTCACCCTGGCCGGGGCGACGACCCGGCTGGCGTTGTTGACCGGACCACTGCGAGACCGGTTCGGGACGGTGCTGCGACTGGAGTTCTACGACCAGGCCGCGATGCGCGAGATCATCGTCCGCTCGGCCGTGATCCTCGGGGTCCCCCTCGACGAGGAGGGCGCCCTGGCGATCGCCCGCCGCTCGCGGGGGACGCCCCGGGTCGCGAACCGGCTCCTGAAGCGGGTCCGCGACTTCGCCGAGGTGCGAGGCACGGGGTCGATCACCGCCGAACTGGCGGATCAGGCCCTGGCGATGCTGGACGTCGACCCGCTGGGGCTCGACGCCACCGACCGGCGTATCCTCTTGGCGATCGTCGAGAAGTTCGACGGGGGCCCGGTCGGGATCGACACCCTCGCCGCGGCTACCAGCGAGGAGACCGACACGATCATGGACGTCTACGAGCCCTACTTGATCCAGCTCGGGTTCCTCCAGCGGACGCCTCGCGGCCGGATCGCGACCGCCAGAGCCTACCAGCACCTCGGCCTCGACGGGCGGTCCGCCCCGGCATCGCGCCAGCTCCGGTTCGGCGACGTGGCCGAGTCCCTCGACCCGGATCCCGAGAGATCGGCCGGGGGCGAGGGCTGACGGGTGGACCTGGACCGATTCGCGACCTACGACCACGCGCTCCCCGCCGACCTGATCGCCCAGGTTCCCATCGAGCCCCGGGACGCGGCCCGGATGCTGGTGGTGGACCGGGCCACCGGCACGCTGACCGACGGCATGGTGGCCGACCTGCCCGGGTGGCTCCGGGCGGGGGACCTGTTGATCGTGAACAACACCCGGGTCTTGCCGTCGCGACTGCGGGGTCACAAGCGGGAGACGGGCGCGGCGGTCGAGGTGTTGTTGCTCCACCGGGAAGGCCCGGCCTGGCGGGCTCTGGCCCGGCCAGTCCGGAAACTGCGCCCGGGGACGGTCATCGAGGTGCCGCCAACCGTGATGTCGCGGGGAGATGTCGAGCGGGCGGTGGCGACGGTGCGGGTCGATGCCGTCCATGGCGAGGGGATGGTGACGGTGTCGTCGGTCGACCTGGAGGGGGAGGGATTAGCTCGATTCGGATCGTTGCCTTTGCCGCCCTACATCCGGGCCGAGCAGCGGGAGCCTGGCCGGTATCAGACCACCTTCGCGACCGTGGACGGGTCGGCCGCGGCGCCGACCGCCGGTCTCCATTTCACCCCGGCACTGCGGGGGCGATTGGCGAGCGCGGGCATCGGTTGGGCCGAGTTGACGCTGCACGTCGGGCTAGATACGTTTCGCACGCCGACCGTCGAGCGATTGGGAGACCACCTGATGCACCGAGAATACGTCCACGTCCCGGCGACGACCCGCGCCGCGGTGGCGCGGGCCAAGGCGGCCGGCGGCAAGGTCGTGGCCGTGGGCACCACCAGTGCCCGGTCTCTGGAGACGTTGGGCGCGTGTGTGGCGGGACCGGACGACGACGCGGACGACGCCTTCGTGGCCTGGACCGACATCTTCATCAGGCCCGGGTACCGGTGGACGACGGTCGATGCCCTGCTGACCAACTTCCACGTGCCACGCTCGACGCTGATGGTGATGGTCAGCGCCTTCGCGTCGCCGGAGACGGTCCAGGCCGCCTATCGGCACGCGATCGAGCGTCGCTACCGTTTCCTCTCGTTCGGGGACGCCATGCTGATCATCTGAATGGGACCCGGGGGCCGACAAGGACCACCGTGACCACCGCGACGGGGGAGAACGAGAACCGCATGACGACTGCCTACCCGAGCCGCGACGCCGCCTGGGCCCTGCTCATCGAGCACGTCCAAGGCGAGAGCCTGAGGAAGCATTGCCTGGCCGTCGAGACGGCGATGCGCGCCTATGCCCACGAGCTGGGCGAAGACGAGGACGCCTGGGGTCTGGTCGGCCTGATCCATGATTTCGATTTCGAGATGCACCCCACGCTGGACCTCCATCCCCACGCCGGCATCCCGATCCTGGCGGAGCGCGGGTACCCGGAATGGGTGCTCCGGGCGATCCGATCCCACGCCGATGACCCCAAGGTGCCCCGGCAGACGCCGCTCGAGAAGACGCTGTATGCCGTGGACGAGCTGACCGGGTTCATCAGCGCGGTGGCACTCGTCCGGCCATCGCGAGCGGTCGTCGAGGTGACGCCAGAATCGGTCAAGAAGAAGATGAAGGACAAGCGGTTCGCGGCGGGGATCCACCGTGACGCGTTGACGAGGGGAGCCGAGGAGTTGCGTATCGACTTCGACGACCACGTTCGGTTCGTCGTGGCGGCGATGGCGGCCAACGCCGCCGTGTTGGGACTCGCGGGCGTGGAGGCGGGACGGTGAGACGAGCGCTGTTGACGGCGACCCTGGTGATGGTGGTCGGCTCGCTGGCCGGCTGCGGCGATGAATCGGAGCAGGCGGCCACCGTCACGGTTCCGGCGGGTGGGGCGAGTGCCACCGGATGCTGGACGGACGACCAGGTCACCAGCCGAGACGAGGCCGGGAACCCGTCGCAGTGGAGCGTCGCCCCGGCGATGTCGATCGATCCGGCCCAGGCGTACACCGCCCTGATCGAGACGTCAGCCGGGACGATCACGGTCGAGTTGCTGCCGGCGATCGCGCCCTTGAGCGTGAACAACTTCGTCTGCCTGGCCCGGGCCGGCTACTACGACGGGACCCCGAGTCACCGCATCATCGCCGGATTCGTGGTCCAGGCTGGCGACCCGACGGGGACCGGGGGCGGGGGGCCCGGCTACCGCTTCCCGGACGAGCCCGTCCAGGGCGAGTACGTCGCGGGGGCGGTGGCGATGGCCAATGCAGGGCCCGACACCAACGGCAGCCAGTTCTTCCTGATCCTGGACGACCTGACGACCAGGCTGCCGAAGAATTACAACCTGTTCGGCCGTGTGGTGGCGGGCCAGGACGTGTTGCAGACGCTGGGCCAGACGCCGGTCCAGGCGAACGCCCGGGGCGAGGTGTCCGTGCCGATCGAGCCGGTCCAACTGGTCCGGGTCACGATCACCGAGGGTACGGCCATTGCGGGGACCCCGGCGGCGTGAGCCGACCTGCCCGGCGATGGCGGCTTCGTCACGCGATAGCGAGCGAACGCGACCGGTCGGAGCGACCAGGTCGCCTGAGAGGATACTGACCGATGGCACGGGGCAAACAGTGGTCCAAGCCGTTCGACATGGCGATCAACGAGACGGGGTCGTACACCGCGACGTTCGAGACCAACAAGGGCACCTTCACGGCGGCGTTGTATCCGGCCGACGCTCCACTGACGGTGAACAACTTCGTCTCGCTGGCTCGGGAAGGCTACTTTGACGGGACGCCGTTCCACCGGATCGTCAAAGGCTTCGTGATCCAGGGTGGGGACCCGACGGGGACCGGCTCCGGCGGGCCAGGCTACAAATTCAAGGACGAGCCGGTCACGAAGGACTATCTGAAGGGCACCCTGGCGATGGCCAACGCGGGTCCGAACACCAACGGGAGCCAGTTCTTCGTCGTCCTCGGCGACCTGCGCAAGAGCCTGCCGAAGAATTACACCATCTTCGGCCAGGTCACCGATGGCCTCGACGCGGTCGACGCCATCGCCGCGACCCCGACCCGCCGGGGTGGCAGTGGCGAGAATTCGACCCCGACCGAGACCGTCACCCTCAACAGCGTCACCGTAACCGACGCGGGGACGTAGGCTACCGGATCGCCCGGAAGGAATCAGGCATGACCCGCGTGCGATCCGGTGGCGCGTCTCGACCGATGACGTTCGGTTCTGCTGCTGCGGTCGTTCTCGGAGCAAGCGTCGAGGGCCAAATTGATGGGATCATCGGCGCGAGCGACGATCCAAGCGTGGCATGACGCCTTAGAGATAGGAGCTGTCGAGACGTTACTCGCGCTCTCGAGCCCCGAGATCGAGATCGTCGGTCCCCGGGGGACCGCTTCCGGTCATCTGGTGTTGCGGCAGTGGGCGGAAGGTTCGGGTATCACGCTGACCCCCGTTGCCTGGCATCCCACGACCGGCGGGTACATCGTCGAGGCAGACGCGTCGTGGGTCATGCCGGAAGGCGCTCCGGACGCGTCGTCCTCACGGGTCGCCACGGTCTTCGACGTGACTAGGGACCGCGTCACCCGCGTGGCCCGGTACGATTCGCTGGCGGAGGCCAGCGCGGCGATCGGCGGCGACATCCCAGCGTCCGAAGAAGAGCGAGGCATGACTTAGCCGATCCAGTCGTTGACCATGCAAACGACCCGAGCGATCACGTTCGCTCGGGTCGTTCGATATGCCGCAAATCAGGCCGCCTCGGCATTGTCCAGAGGCGTGATCCGCTGGCAGACCGCCTCGTACTCGTCGAGGAGGCGAAGCCAGAACGTCTCCCACTGGGCGACGTCCTGGCCGTGGATGGTCGCCTGCTCGATCCGGTCGTACCCGTCGTCGAGCCGTCGGGCCAGGATCTCGCGGGGGCCGTCGTTCGCATGGTCCATGGTGGTCATCCTCCGCGTTTCGAGGTCTGGTGGGGCACCGGAATGCCGATACGAGGGTCGGGCGTCGAGCCGCATCGGAATCGCCGGTCAGGAGGCGAGGTCGGAACGGGTGGCCCGGTCCCGGGCCTGGAGGCGCTCGATCAGGGCGGAGGCCTCGCGGCGGCTCATCCGGTCCAGGCTGCCGCCGAAGGCCGCCTCGGCCTCGGTCGCCAGCGCGGCAGAGTCGAGCTTGGCTTCCCGGGCGATGGCTTCGATGAACTTCCGCTGCCGGGGCGTGGCGTCGTCATCGATCCGGGCGACCGCCGCATCACCGGCCTGGCGACGGGCGACCTCCTGCCGGCCACGGGTCGAGGCGAGGTCGATCGGGGCGTCGACCACCCGGCCCGCCGCCGCGCCGAAGTCAAAGTCGGGGCAGAACTGGGTGCCGAAGCCGAGGGCGGCCAGGGCCCGGCCGATCGACTTGGTCTCCGCCTTCTCGATGTAGTCCCGGAAATCGGACGGGCTCTCGCTGCCCCAACCGGTGGCTGACCCACCGTCCGGCAGGCTCACCCGGGCCCGGAAGACCGCGACCTGGTCGGTCAGCGAGACCATCTCGGTATCGATCGCGGCGTCGGGGTGCTGGTCGCGGAGCCAGACCAGGCGCCACTTGACCTCGAGGTATTCGGCATTGTTGACCCGCGTCAGGTAGCGACCCGGCTCGAAGGTGGACACGGTCTCCATGCGACATCTCCTCGCTTAGAACGTTTGTTCTGTAGTCATGATACGTCGAGCCGCGAGCGTTGTCAAGCAGGCAACTCCTCTCGATGCAATGGCGATCGCCTCATCCGGCCCGTGGACCGAACGCTGTGCTATACTCTCGGCCCCGTGGTGTACGGACACGTTAGAGGAGCGCCACCGTGAACGTTTCGTGTCTCCAGGAACACCTCCAACGTGGCCTTGGCCAGGTGCAGCGGGCGGTGGCCTCCAAGTCGTCCCTCCCCGTCTTGAGCAACGTGCTGGTCACGACCGATGAAGGCCGATTGCGCCTGTCCGCCACCAATATGGAGATCGGCATCACCACCTGGATCGATGCCGCGATCGAGGAGGAGGGGCGGACCACGGTCGACGCCCGCCTGCTCGGCGAGTTCGTCAACACGCTGCCCCCGGGCCAGGTACGACTCTCGATGCAGCCCGCGAAGCCGATCCTGGCGATCAAGAGTGGCCGGGACTCGGCCAACATCAACGGCATCGACGCCGACGACTTTCCAGAGATCGCGAGCCTCGACGACGAGGGGGCCACCTTCTCCGCCGAGTTGGACGCCCAGCAGTTGCGGGAGGCGATCGCGCTGGTCGAGCTGGCGGCCGCCGCGGACGATAGCCGGCCCGTCCTGGCTGGGATGTTGATGCGGTTCGACGGCGACCGGTTGATGATGGCCGCCGCCGACGGCTTCCGGATGGCCGTGCGGACGGTGGCCCTGACCGCGGCGGTCGAGGAGACGCGGGCGACGATCGTGCCGGCCCGGGCCCTGCGCGAAGTCGCCCGGATCATCGGCGACCAGACCGAGCCGGTCCGCCTGGCGATCACCCCGGCCCGCAGCCAGCTCGTATTCCGCGTGGGCCAGACCGAGGTCCTGTCCCGTCTGATCGACGGCACCTTCCCGGACGTGATGCAGATCGTCCCGCGCGAGTTCGAGACGTCCGTCGAGGTCGGCCGCGAGCCATTCTCCAACGCCGTCCGCCGGGCCGGCTACTTCGCCCGGGACAACAACGACGTGGTTCGCCTGACCATTCACCCCGGTGACGACGACCTTGAGCCGGGCACCATCGAGGTGTCGGCCAACGCGGCCGAGCGGGGCACGTCGCAGAGCTTCGTCGACGCCTCGATCACCGGCAAGCGAGCCGAGATCGCTTTCAATGCCCGCTACTTGGCCGACGTGCTGGGCGTGCTGCGGCAGGGCCAGGTGTTCCTGGGCATGAACGGGTCGAACCAGGCGGGGGTCGTGAAGGTGGTCGGGGACGACCACTACGACCACGTCATCATGCCGATGGTCATCGGGTCCTGACGATGCCGCGCTGATGCGACTGGCCCGCGTCGAGCTGGAGCAGTTTCGCCTCTACCCGCGGATGGTGGTCGATGTGCCCCCGGCGGGTCTGCGGATCGTCGGGCCGAACGCCTCGGGGAAATCGAGCCTGCTCGAAGCGGTGATGATGCTCGCCACCCTGCGCAGCACGCGGGCGTCCAGCGACCGCGACGCGATCCGCTGGGGCAGCGGCGAGGACTACGGCCTGCCGCCCTTTGCCCGAATCGTCGGCCGGGTCGAAGACGATGACGGGCAGACCACGATCGAGGTCAGCCTGGAAGCCGACCCAGCGACGCCGGGGCTGAAGAAGCGGGTCGTCGTCGATGGCCAGCCCCGCCGGGTGGTGGAGGCGGTCGGCATCCTGACGGCGGTCAGCTTCTCGCCAGAGGATGTCGGGCTGGCGGCGGGCAGTCCGGCCAACCGGCGGCGCTACCTCGACATCGTCCTCTCCCAGACCGACCGTCGTTACCTGTTCGCGCTGACGAGATACGGCCGCATCCTGAGCCAGCGGAACGGGTTGTTGCGCTCCCTCGGCAAGGAGCGGGCGGCGCCGAACGCCGCCTCGACCGTGGCCCAGCTGGCCTTCTGGGACCGCGAGCTGGTCGAGGTCGGGGTCTGCCTGGTGGCGCGGCGGGCGATCCTGGTCCGCCGGCTCGACGCCCTCGCCAGCGAACGCTTCCGGGGCCTGTCGCGGGGCACGCTCGGCTTGACCTACCTGAACAGCGTCACGAGCACCGCGCTCGACCACCTCGGGGACGGGGCCAAGGTCGGGGACCTTGAGCAGGTCCTGGCCCGGGACTGGACCGAGGTCCTGGGGGCCTCCCGGGCTGAGGATATCAGGCGCGGGGTGACGACGGTCGGTCCCCAGCGAGACGACCTGGCGATGGAGGTCGATGGGCATCCGGTCGGCCAGTTCGGCTCACGGGGCCAGCAACGTCTGGTCGTGGTGGCGACCAAACTCGGCGAGGCGACCGCGATCCGGGAGATCACGGGTCAGCCGCCGGTGATGCTGCTCGACGATGTCTTCTCCGAATTGGACGAGCGTCACGTCGGCCACCTGATCGCCGGGGTCGGCGAGTTGGGCTGCCAATTGCT
>JACCVE010000609.1 GCA_013698285.1 Chloroflexia bacterium
GGTCGTAGCGGGGCACGATCCGGCCAAACATGGCCTGGACCTCGGACGCCGGCCGCATGGCGCCGGACGCGGGCGACTGGGTCATCGGCAGGCTCTCCTGAGACATCCGGTCGGGCGACGTGGATCGGCGGCGGACTGGCGCCCTCAAAGGATCATGCTCACGGCGAACAGGCAGCCCCACAGCAGTTGCAGCCGCGCCGTCCCGGCCAGGCGCAGGTTCAGCGCCGGACCCCGCTCGGTCCAGATCGCCTGGACCAGCAGTGCGGCCAACGGGGTCGTCAGCCAGGGCATCCACCACCAGGCGGACAGGAGTCCCGCCGCCCACAGGACGGGCGGGGCCAGGAAGGCCACCACCACCAACACCGTGTACTCCACCCGCGTCGCCTTAACCCCGTACCGGACCGCCAGCGTCTTCTTGCCCACCAGCCGGTCGCCATCGACGTCGCGGAGGTTGTTGACGACCAGGATCGCCGTCGCGAAGCAGCCCATCGGCACGGAGGCCAGCAGGGCCAACCCGGTCAGGTCCTGGGTCTGGACGTAGGCCGTCCCCGCCACGGCGACCAGGCCGAAGAAGGCGAAGACGAAGACATCCCCCAGCCCCAGATACCCCAGCGGGGCCGGTCCACCGGTGTACGCCACCGCCGCCACCATCGCCAGCAGCCCGAGGACCAGGATCGGCCAGCCACCCCGGATCACTAGGGCCAGCCCGGCGACCATCGCCCCGGCCAGGACGACACCGGTCGCCACGGCGACCTGGCGCTCGGAGATCAGCCCGCTGGAGACGACCCGCGCCGGCCCGACCCGGTCGGGCGAATCAGCCCCGCGCCGGTGATCGAAGAGGTCGTTGGCGAAGTTCGCCGCGATCTGGAGCAGCAGCGCGACCGCCACCGCCGCCACCACCGATGGGACATGGGCCCCGTCCTCGGCGATGGCCACCGCCGTGCCGACGACCACCGGCGCGACGGCGGCCGGCAGCGTCTTCGGCCGGGCAGCCATCAGCCAGGCCCCGGGAAGGGAGACCGCCGGTCGTGGTGGTGGTGGCATCGCCGCGCTGATCCGCTCCAGTGGCTCCATGGGGAGAGGATACTACCGGATGATGTCCCGCCGTCCGGTCGTCCCCGCCGCGGGCTACCGGCACGAGCGATGTCTCCCGACGTGTGACGCGTCACGCGCGGTGATGTCGTCCGTCAGGTGACCCATCCCGTGCGGTGGGGATCACCAGACGGCGTTTTCCGGGAAGGCAGCCGGACACGATGACCTCCCGCACCCGGGACCACGCCGACCGGCACGATGACCGTCTGTCCGTCGTCAGTCTCAAGAATGTCCGTGATCCATCGTCGCCCGGATCACCGATCATGCGGTGGAGGACATCGTATGCTCCCGCCTCTCGCGACCATTCCGTCGAGACCCCGGGGCCGGCGGACAACGCGACTCCGCTCGCGAGCCGGACGTAGCCCTCGGCCCTCCCAAACCGCCGATGAAGCGCATCGCCACGTGGTTGGCACTGTGGGTGCCGAACCCTTATCTGTGGCGCCGGTCGTACGCCGCACCATCGGCATTCACCCGTGCGAACGGGCCGGAAACCACGTCCTCGACCAGGGCACCATAGCGGTGGGGTCGCCGGAAGGCGTCGCCCCAGACCTCGCGCTCCCGATAGTCCCGCAACCGGCCCAAGTCGAAGCGGGCCAGGACGACGCCCTCGCCTTCCCCGGCCTCGATGACCAGCGTATCGCGCGACCGGCCGTCGTCGTCGAAGGCGATCGGGTCGAAGGCGACCGAGTGACCGTTCTGGACCGGGGCGGCGTAATTGGCCATCGCCACGCCGACCATATTCTCGTAGGCCCGGGCCCGGAACTGGCCGATCCGGTTCGCCTCCAACGCGCAGGCGTTCGGGGTCAGGATCACCTCGGCCCCGCCCAGCATCAGGCACCGGGCCGCCTCCGGGTACTCCCGGTCGAAGCAGATCATCGCCCCGACCCGCACCGGCCCCGACGCCGTCTCCAGGGTCGCGACCGGGAAGGCGTCACCGGGCGTGAGCGACGCCTCCAGCGGGTCGAAGTCGCAGGTGTGGACCTTGGCATAGGTCAACACGACGTCGCCGGACCGGTCGATCACGTGGACCGAGTTCCGTGGTGCCCCCGGCCACCTTTCCAGGTAGGTCAGGGCGATCGCCATCTCGAGGTCTCGGGCCAGCTCGTGGAAGTGGCGGACGAACCGGTCGTCCGGTCCGATCGCCCGGCCCTGCCAAGTCGCTCGCTCCGCCTCGTCCACCACGGCGGCGGACGGATCGCCCCAGCGGGTGGGATGCTTCCAGAGATCGGTCGCGGGCCCCACGGGAGGGCAGAAACTCGTGTACCCGATGTTCCACATCTCGGGGAAGAGGGCCAGGTCGGCCCCCATCGCGGCCGCCTCGCGGCAGGCCGCCTCACCCCGGACCAGGTTCGCCGCCTGGTCGGTGCCATGCCCGGCCAGTTGGAGCAGGGCGACCGTGAACGAGGTGTTGGTGCTGTCCTCCATACCCGCCGTGATAGCCACCATACCCACGATGCTACCCCCGATGGGTCCGTCGTGACTCAGCGTGGGCTCTCCCACGATCATCCCCGGAGGGAACCAGGATCAGGTGAGGTAGGCCGCGAAGGCCCACCCTACGACCCCCGCGTATCGCACCGGCAGCCACTCGCCCGACGCCGGACCGGTCACCGCCACCGCCCCCCCGGCCGGGATAACGAGCAACACGGCCTCGCCGGTGCCGGGACCGGCTCGCAGGTTGAGATCGTCCACGGCGGTGCGGCTCGTGGTCCCCGCCCCGCCATTCGTCCCCGATACCGCCAAGTAGGTCGCCGAGGCCCAGCCGCTGACCGAACCGTAGCGCACCTGGCGGAATCCGGCCTGCTGGCCGCCGAGGTCCGTCACGGTCGCACCGGGTGGCATCACCAGGAGGACCGCGCCCCCGAGACTCGGGCTAGCCCGCAGGTTCAGGTCCGCCGTGGTCCGCAGCGTCCCACCGCCGGCTCCCGGGGCCGGGGTGAGCGCCGGAGTAGGCGCCGGGGCCGGGGTCGAGCCAGGGGTGGAGAGGTAGTCGGCCGCGGCCCAACCATCCACCCCGCCGTAGCGGACCGGCAGGAACCCGCCCTGCGCCGCCCCCCGCACGGTCACGGTCGACCCGGCGGGCATCACCGCCAGCACGGCGTAGGTGACGCCCGCGCCCGCCCGCAGGTTCAGCGCCGAGGTGACGGTCGCCGATCCCAGGTTGGCGGTGGGTGGCGGGGTGGGTTGGGGGGTCGGGGCGCTGCCCGAGCCGCCGTCGAGGGCCAGGTAGCTGGCCGACGCCCAACCATTCGTGGTGCCGAAGCGCACCGGCAAGAACCCACCGCTCGCCGCCCCAGTGACCGCGACCCGGCTCCCGGCCGGCATGACGGCGAGCACGGCGGCACCGAGGCTCGGGGCGGCCCGCAGGTT
>JACCVE010000625.1 GCA_013698285.1 Chloroflexia bacterium
GTTCCACCTTCGTCCGGATCGCGACCGACGTGGCGCCGTTCGACGACCCCAGGGTACGACGGGCGCTCAACCACGCGGTCGATACCCGCGCCATCGTCGATGCCCTGCTGGGCGGCTTCGGCCAGCCGCTGGCCTCGTTCGCCGTGCCGACCACGCTCGGCTTTGACCCGACCCTAGAACCGTACGCCTATGATCCTGAGGGGGCGAGGGAATTGCTCGCCGAAGCCGGACTCGGGGACGGGTTTGAGACTTTGATGACGGTTTCGATCGGAGACCGGGTCGATGTCGCCGAGGCCATCGCAGGATTCCTGGCCGAGGTTGGCGTCTCGGTCACTATCGAGGAGGAAGACGGCGCCCGGTTCAACGCGACCTGGACGGACCCAGAGGCGGCTCCCCTGCGCCTCGTCACCTGGCGAGGCATCTTCGACCCATACACGTTGCTGAAGCTGGTGGTAGACGGGGATGGGTTCCTGTCCCGGTACGCCAACGCGGCCGTCGATTCGATCCTCGACGGGGCCGCCGCGGAACAAGACCCGGCGATCCGGGCCAGCCAGTACGCCGAGGTGTTCCGTCTCCTGCGGGACGACCCGGCGGCGATCTACCTCTACGACGTGACCGCGGTCAACGGTCTCGCTCCGTCGATGCCGGCCTGGACGCCTCGCCCCGACGGGTACATCCTGCCGACGGTGGTGCCCGACCGATGAGCGATCGGGGAATGGATGTGGCCAGGGTCGGGGCGCCGACACACGCTGATCTGAACGGAGGGGGACGGCGGGCATGGCCGCCCCCGCCATGGGCTTCGGTGATGCTCGGGACGGCGCGGGTCGGTCACCTGGCCACCGCCGACGGGCGGGGGACGCCATCGGTCGTGCCGGTCTGCTTTGCCTCGCTGGACGGTCCCGGCGGGATGGGGCCCACCATCGTCTCGGTGATGGACGAGAAGCCCAAGTCCGTCGGCGACCGCGAGACCCGTCGGGTGCGGAACATCGTCGCCCGACCCGAGGTGGCGTTGGTTGTCGACGACTATGATGAGGTTTGGTACCGGCTGGCGTGGGTGCTGGTGCGGGGTTCGGCGGCGATCGTCGGACCAGGTGACGCGGGCCATGGTGAGGCCCTGGCCGCCCTCCGGGCGAAGTACGCCCAGTATAGGGACATGGAGTTGGGGACAAGGCTGGTGATCCGGCTGACGGGCCTCTCGACATCGTCCTGGCGAGCCCACGGCGGGGATGGTGAGACCGTCGCGCCGGACGGGAGTGCCGAAACGGCCGGGTCCGTCGAGCCTCGCTATCCGGAATCGATGGCGCTGATCCGGGGGCGACGGTCGGTCCGGGGGTTCACGGCCGAGCCGGTCCCGCCAGGGGTGATCCGGGCGGCGATCGAGGCGGCGGGGTGGGCTCCTTCTCCTCATGGCCGCCAGCCGTGGCGGTTCGCCGTGGTCGAGTCGGCGGAGATAAAACGGGCGCTCGCGGACGCGATGGCCAGCACGTGGGAGGAGCAACTCTCCTTCGACGGGCAGGCAGCGGAGGTCATCGCGACCCGCCTCCGGAAGAGTCGCGAGCGGGTCGTCGGCGCTCCGGTGCTGGTGGTGCCGTGCCTGTTCCCTGGGGTGCTCGATGTCTACCCCGACGTGGATCGCCAGGACGCCGAGCGGATCATGGCGATCCAGAGCTTGGGCGCGGCCATCCAGACGATGCAGCTCCAACTCTACGCGGCGGGCTGGGACTCGGGCTGGATGTGCGCGCCCCTGTTCTGCCCGGACATCGTCCGGGAGACGCTGGGCTTGGCGCCGGGAACGATTCCCCAGGCGTTGATCCCCATCGGCCGGGCGGCGCGGGAGCCGGTCCGGCGAGAGCGCATCCCGCCTGGCGACTTGATCGCCGCCTGGCTCTAATGCGGGACCGCCGCGGTCAGGTGCCGAGCATCCGGATGTGGAGGAGGTTGGTCCGGCCGGAGACGCGGAGCATCGGCAGGCTGCCGACGATCAGGCCGTAGTCATCGGCGGAGGCCCAACCGGCCTCGACGATCGCCTTGCCCGCCGTCCGGAACATCACGTCCGGCTCGTCGTCCATCGGCAGGACCATGCTCTGGACGCCCCAGACCAGGTTGAGCCGGCAGGCGACGGCCTCCTCCGTGCAGACGGCGATGATCGGCTGGGCGGGCCGGTACTTGGCGACCCGACGGGCGGCCGACCCGGCCAGGGTGAAGACCACGATCCGGCTGGCGGGCGTCTGGTCGGACAGCGTGAAGGCGGCTCGGGCGATCGCGTCGGCGACGCGCAGTTCGATGTCCTCGGCGTTGGGCAGCTTCTTCGCGGCTGACTGGGAGCGGACGGTACCGTCCCGCTCGATCTCGCGGATGATCCGGTCCATCGTCTGGACCGCCTCGACCGGGTAGCGTCCCATTGCCGTCTCGGCCGACAGCATCACCGCGTCGGTGCCGTCCCAGACCGCGTTGGCGACGTCGCTGGTCTCGGCCCGGGTGGCCACCGGCTGGGTGATCATCGACTCCAGCATCTGGGTCGCGGTGATCACCGGCAGGCCGAACTCGTTGGCGACGCTGATGATCTCCTTCTGGGCCCGGGGGACCCGCTCCGGCGGGAGCTGGACGCCGAGGTCGCCGCGGGCGACCATCAGGCCGTCGGCCTCGGCGGCGATCTGGCGGACGTTGGCGAGGGCCTCCCCCCGCTCGATCTTGGCGATCAGGCCCGGAGCGTCCTTGCCCAGCGAGGTGGTCCGGGCCCGGGCGGCGATCAGGTCACTGGCATCGTTGACGAAGCTGAGACCCAGGTATTCGACCCGGTGGGCGAGGGCGAAGTCGATATCGACGTGGTCGACCTCGGTCAGCGCCCCGCCCTGGATCGGGGCACCCGGCAAGGTGACCCCCTGCCGCCCATTCAACTGGCCGCCCCGGCCGACGGTGCAGGTGGCGGAGCCCACGTTGACGCTCTCGACGAGGAGTTCGATCAGGCCGTCCGCGATCAGGATGCGGGAGTTTCTCTCGATGACCCCCAGCAAGTTCGGATAGCCAATGCCGATCCGGGATTCGGTCGTCGGGACCGCCTCCGGCACGATCTCGACCGTCCCACCCCGGGTGATCGGGACAGACTCTCGGCCTTCCACCGGGCCCGTCCGGATTTTGAGACCTTGCAGGTCAAACAGGATTGGGATGCGAATCCCCATCTCGGCGGCCACGGCCCGGATGTCGGCGATCAAGGTGGACCGCACGTCGGCGCTGCCGTGGGCGGCGTTGATCCGGGCGACGTTGACCCCGGCCTGGAGCAGGGCCCGGAGGGCATCCCGGCCCACCACGGCCGGGCCGAGGGTAGCGACGATCTTGACCCGTCGTTCCGATTGCGGCGTCATGGTCAGTCCTCCGATGTGGTCGGTCTCCGGCCCCGCACGGGGGGAGTGCCAGGCGGCGCGGCTAGAAATCCTCGTGCAGGTAGGCGTCGGCCGGGGGGAAGAGGGAGCGCAGGGCATCTCGACCGCGCGGCTCGACCGAGCCCCAGCCCCGGAACGGGAACTCGTCCGGGTCGTTGCCGGTGAAGACCAGCGCGGAGAGGGCGTTGATCGAGATGTCACCCACCACCACCGCGCCGGCGGCCGCCGGCTCCACCCGCAAGGTCCCGGCCTCGCCGTGAAACGAGAAGGTGCCCTCATTCCACGGCGCGACCGGGTCCCGCAGCCGGAGGGTCACCTCACCGTCCCCGGCCCCGATCCCCGATAGGCCGGCGACATCGACCACCCGGCCCATCGGAGTCGGGTGATCACCTGCGCTGGCGCGGTCGAGCAATTCGGGCCGGAGGTCGGGCAACCAGGTCTCGGCGCGCATCCCGGGCAGGAGGAACATCTGGACCCGGCTGACCTGGTCGATGTGGAGGGCGGCCCAGCGCAGCAAGCCGTAGGTCGAGGCGGTATCGGTGGGAAAGAAAGCCGAGATGGCCAGGTCGCCGGTGAAGTCGGTGACCTCGTAGGTCAGAGCCCCCGTCACGGTCTCCCCCTCCCGATGGATGACCACCCACCGAGCGTCGTCGGCCGGTTCGGAGGGGAGGGTTCCGAACAGGGACATACCGTGTAGGGTGGGCTGGACCCGTTCCAGAAGGGCCCGAAGCGGGACCCCGCCCTCCGCCGGGCTATGCAGGGTGGTGATCCCGGGCAGCTCCCAGCGAAGCAGGGGGGCCAAGGGAGCGGGGGCGAAGCGGAGCATCCGGACGCTGGAGAAGGTGGCCCAGCCCAGGCGGGCGTAGAACGATTCCCGGAAGGGGACGAGGCTGGAGACGACGTGGCCCCGGTCCCGCATCGTGGCCAGCAAGCTGGTCAGGACCCGGGTGGCCTGGCCCCGGCGGCGCCCCAGCGGATGGGTCGCGACGCCCGCCACCCCGCCCATCGGGAGGACACGGCCCCTCACGTTTTGGGTCATCGCGATGGCCGTGGCGGTCGCCCGGGCCTCGCCGTCTTCGAAGAGGACCAGTGTGTCGAGGTCGTCCTGGAGGGCAAGGCGTCCTCGCCACCTGTCCAGGTCCGGGACGCGGGGAGATCGGGAGAAGGCATAGGCCCGGAGTGGGAACGAAGAAGTCAGTAATTCCTCGCCCGTGACGAGCCGGACCTCGGTATCAGTCGGACGTGACGAAGCGGGCGATGTGGGTCGATCGGTCGTCACGCGGCATCCTCCCCGGCACCGCATCGGTCCTGCCGGTCGCTTGGCTGCTGTCCGTCGCCGGTCGAGATCGGGAAACCGATCCTCATTGCCGGATCGTCCTGGAGCCCGGTGTCGCCGTCGGGGCCGGCGTCAGGTCGGGAGGTGGGGGCTGCGTCGTGCCCGGCAGGGCGGTGGGCACCGGGGTCGTCCCTCCGCGAATGGTCCGGGAGGCGAGCGTGGGCATAGGAGCCGTGTTTTGGGGCGTGGCGGTCGGGTTCACCGGCGCCGGGTTCGGGGTGAGCGCCGGTGTGGTCGGGGTGACTTCCGGCAGGGTGGGCAGCCGGACGGGGCCGGGCGCAGCTGGGGTGGACCAGGTGACGAATGGCCACCCGGTTGTCGCGGGCGGGAAGAACTGGACCTCGGCCAGTGAGCCGAGCTTCACGTCTCGGTTCGGGTTGGCGT